>QNAU01000156.1 GCA_003641545.1 Thermotoga sp. | reverse complement strand
TTTATGGCGTAGCCGAGCATGACATCGTTGATTATCTCGTCGTAATTTATGGCGTATTTTATGGCTAATCTGACCCTCGGATCTTTGAATGGTCCCCATCCACAGTTCACGGCAACGTATTCGTTACCATGACCCGGGAAGGTTGCGATCTTTATATCCGGGTTGGATTTCAGCTCTTCGAGATCCTGTGGTATCAAATTCCAAGCTATATCCACATCTCCCTTTTCAAGCATCAACCTCTGATTCGTCGTTTCCGGAACATCCCTGAATATTATCCTTTTTATCCTTGGAGCGCCTTTCCAGTAATTCTCATTCGCTTGAAGTATGACGTGCTGATTCCTCTCCCACGACACGAGAACGTAGGGACCTGATCCGGCGGAATGATCTGTCAGCCACTTTTCACCGAGATCTCCGTTGACTTCATGCTTCAGGACTTCCTTCTTGTCAACTATTCCACCGAAACTGTTCGTTAGTATTCCAAGAACTATGTTCGGAGAATAGGGTTTATCGAACACGAGCTGAACGGTGTAATCATCGATCTTTCTGATCGTTTCATCCATGTTGTCTTTGTTTATTCCAATCTCCGGTAGCAGCCACGAGGATGGTTTTCCCATCAACAGGTATCTCTTAAAGCTGAACACAACATCATCCGCGGTCAATTCATTTCCACTGCTGAACTTTATTCCCTTTCTCAAATAGAAGGTGTATGTTTTTCCATCTTCGGATATCTCCCATCTTTCAGCCAATTCCGGAACGGGGGTCAGCGTTCCATTGACGACCTCGAAATCCACCAGTTTGTCGTAGAGTGCTCCGACTATGACTGCACCCAGAACCTCGTAAACTGCTCCTGGATCCAAGGTTATGAGTATTCCAGTGTTCGCAGCTATCACGAGTGTATCCTTTGGGATCTTAGCGCCCACCAGACTCAGAGCAAGCGCGAAAATGAGAATAAACAGAAGCACTCTCTTCATACCTTCACCCCCTGATTAGAATTTCAGAGTATTTTATCATAAAATATATCATATAAAGGTAAAGGTTTCATTAAACGGAAAGTTGAAATAGGGGGGACAAGTCTTGCGAATAATAACGATAGTTCTCGACAGCGTGGGTATAGGTGAAATGCCAGATGCCCATATGTATGGAGATGAGGGGAGCAACACACTCGTCAACACCGCAAGGGCAGTTGGAGGGTTGAGAATTCCCAACCTTGAAAGACTTGGAATCTCAAAGTTGGTTGAATTCGATGGAATGACCAGACCAAAGGTGGTGGAAGGCATATACGGAAAGATGATGGAGATGAGCAAGGGAAAGGATTCAACCACGGGGCACTGGGAAATAGCAGGATTGATAATAAAGGAACCATTCAGAACCTATCCGAACGGTTTTCCGAGAGATCTGATCGAGGAGTTCGAAAGAAGAACCGGGAGGAAGGTCATAGGAAACAAACCCGCATCCGGAACAGAGATAATAAAGGAACTCGGACCAGAGCATGAAAAAACCGGTGCCTTGATAGTTTACACGTCGGCGGACAGCGTTTTTCAAATAGCAGCAAAAGAGGATATCATTCCAGTCGAAGAGCTTTACAGATACTGCGAAATAGCGAGAGAACTTCTCGATGAGATGGGACACAAGGTTGCGAGGGTTATAGCCAGACCTTTCATCGGTGAATGGCCCAATTACGTTAGAACACCGAGAAGGAAGGATTTTTCTTTGGAGCCGGAGGGTGAAACTCTGCTCGATAAACTCGTCAAGAACGGCATACCAGTTTATTCGGTTGGAAAGATATACGATCTCTACGCGGGAAGAGGAATAACGGAATACGTCAAAACCAAGGACAACATGGATACGGTCGATAAAACTCTGGATATGATGAGGAAGAAGAAGGAAAGATCTTTCATCTTCGCCAACCTCGTCGATTTCGACATGAAATATGGCCACAGAAATGATCCAGAAGGATACGCCAAGGCTCTGGAAGAATTCGATCTGCGACTGCCTGAGATATGGAATGAAATGGAAAAGGATGACATTCTATTCATAACCGCGGATCATGGATGCGATCCGACCACACCATCCACCGATCACTCAAGGGAAATAGTTCCCGTTCTGGGATGTGGAGAGAATCTCAAAAAGGACGTCTATATAGGTGTCAGAAAAACATTCGCAGATCTTGGACAGACCATAGCCGATCTTTTCGGGATAGAACCCTTGGAAAATGGAGAAAGCTTCAAGGATATGATAATCCGATGAATCATTCCTCGATGGAGAGAATATCTATCAGCTTGTTCTCTATTATCCTCGTGTGATCGAAATCTTCGAGTTGAAGATAGAAATCTGCCACATCCACCAAAGCTTTCAGCGGTATGAGACCTATTATTTCCGACCCAACAACGGGCACCCCGTATCTTTGTGCCTCTCTCTTTATAACCTCGAAAACCCTGAAAATGGGGGACTTCTTGTAATTTGTCAGGTTCATCGATACCTGAACCATCCCCCTGTCCTTCAATTCAACACCTATCGCCTTGACGTATCTAAACCCACCACTTATATGTCTAACCGCTTTCGCAATTTTTTTCGCTATGTTCAGATTATCCGTTCCAAGGTTCACGTTGAAGGCTATCAGATATTCCCTTGCACCGACCGCAACGACACCTGCGGTTGGATGAACCTCTCTCGGTCCAAAATCAGGTTTCCAGTTTGGATCCTTTATCTTCTCGAAGAACCCTTCGAATTCCCCCTTCCTTATGTTCGCAAGATTTTCCCTCTCGGGTTTCGTGGCTGATCTTTCGTAGAGATAAACGGGTATCCTCAACTCCTCACCGATTCTCTTCCCAAGTTCTTTCGACAGTTCAACGCACTCTTCCATCGTCGTGTTCATCACTGGAACGAATGGTATCACGTCCGTCGCTCCCATCCTCGGATGTTCCCCCCTGTGTTTTCTGAGATCTATCAATTCCGTCGCCTTCTTCGTCATGTTGAAGAGGGCATCGACTATCTGATCTGGGTAGCCTATCAGGGTTACGACGGATCTGTTGTGATCGTAATCCATCGACCAATCGAGAATCCAAACATTTTCAAATTTTCGAGCTTCCTCGAGTATGGATCTAACAACCTCCTCATTTCTACCCTCGCTGAAATTTGGAACCGATTCGATCAGCTTCATCCTTTCCCTCCTCGAAACATTTTTTGAAGAGTAGCTGAAAGGATTCATTTTGCAATAATGATAAGACAAAGGGAAATACGAGGTCAAGTGAAGCAGAAGGCTGTTTCAAAAATGGATAAAAGGGATATCCAAATGATGCAATGATCAATCATGATCTACATCTCTTGCAATTCGATCTTGGCTACATATTTTTTCTATCAATTCCTCTTTTGAAATCTCAAAATATCTCGCTACATCATTCAGAATATTATTTAACGTTCCTGTTTTCAAAGGTTTATGGAGTGGTATGGTTATTTTGTGAGGCTTATTTTTGATCCTACTTATCAATCTTACATGACTCCCAGTCTGCCTAATTTTTTCATA
The DNA here is from genome assembly GCA_003641545.1 of Thermotoga sp. Taxonomy (GTDB): domain Bacteria; phylum Thermotogota; class Thermotogae; order B21-G9; family B21-G9; genus B21-G9. The sequence goes on along the minus strand of QNAU01000156.1, from coordinate 300 downwards.
TCCAAATTGTTTTAGCACTTTAACAAGTTCCTCTCCCGTTATATCCCGTGGTAATTTCATAGAACAAGAGTCACATCCTTAACCATGTGGACATGTATTATTCTCGGAAGTTCTTCCTCATCAAAGTGACACTTCACAGCATCTTTTATATTTTCAATCAGTTCGTTCCATGTGTCACCTTGGGTATAAATACTGTAATCAACCGCCCGTGCACTGTATGTTCCATCCTGTTCTTCTTCAACTAAGAATATGATTTCCTTCATGTTCCCACCTCTGGTAGTTATTATAACACAATCAGCG
>QNAU01000155.1 GCA_003641545.1 Thermotoga sp. | reverse complement strand
TATACCCGCTTCGATCATCCTGTTTCCCAACCATTCGTGAAACTGTCTGACCCACGAAAGATAGTATTCGTAACTTTCGAAATTTCTCCCGCATTTCGTGCATCTTCTGTTCTTTGGATCGAAAGGATCGAAAATCAACCTGTTGTGATCATGGGGACACACATCGTGAAAAGCTTTTCCTCTCTCTTTCGGTATGTTCATCTTGATACCAACCAGTTTCTTCAAATTTCTTTCCATTCTTTCCACGATCTTCCCAAACCAATCGAATTTTCTTATTTTAAATTTAGCCTCGTTGATTCCTTCGAGATCCGTCATCCCGACGAACAAGATCATCCACCTCCACAGAGATGATCTCATCGTATCCCTCTTTCAAAAAGAAACAAAAGAGCGATGGAAATAGAAGGGGAAATCCAACGACACTCAAAACCGAAAGAAATGTCAACGAGAAGATTTGAATCACCAATCCGAACGTGTATTTCGAATATCTGAAGCTGATCCTCATCGATTTTCTAAGGGCGCTGTGAAAATCGAGATTTTCATCCAAATTCAAAGGGATCACGTAAAGACTCAGGAAGCTGAAGAAAAACCACATATACAGGTTCAAGAAGAACACCGTTGAAGCTATCAGCGTGTGTTCCCCTTTTTTTAAAATCAACGAAGAGAGGATGAAGATCAGAAGAAATGTAATATGGGGTGATCCCATCTTCAATCCGAAGGAGAAGAAATGGAAGATATCCTTCAGATATTCATCCATACTCCTTTCTCTTTTTTCTTTTCGTATCAAGCGGTAAAAACCCACAGTCGCTGAACCGGCGAAGATCACCGTGATGAAGAAACCAAGCCATACGAAGGATGGAAGTATCAGATCCGCGATCTCCCTGTAATAATTCGAAAAAGCGGATCTCACGACCCTGCTAACACTTGGAGAGGACACTGTCAATCTACCCCTATGTTCTTCTGCGTTTCCGGATCGAAGAGGTGTAGCTTTTCCACGTTGAAGGTGATCGGCAAACTCTTCCCCACCATGATGAGATTCGCCTTCTCAGGTTCCACCTCCATTATTCCCCTTTCCTCTCCAATCTTGAAGTTGACCAGTATCTTCGTTCCAACGAACTCCGAGGAGCTGATAAAAACGTTGAGAGCACCGTCATTTCGATCCACCGGTTTTATATCCTCCGGTCTCACACCCACTATGATCTCATCTTCCAAGTATTTTGAAAGTTTCTCCCAGAATTTCGAAGGTGCGGTCATGGTGTCACCGTTTTTGAAGAGGAACTTGATTCCGTTTTCATCCACGACCTTGACTCTGAAGAAACACATCGGAGGTGTGCCTATGAAATTCGCGACGAACAGGTTCGCCGGTCTGTGGTAGATCTCCTCCGGTTTTCCCACCTGCTGTATCTTTCCATTTCTCATGACGACTATTCTGTCACCGAGCGTCATCGCTTCTATCTGATCGTGCGTCACATAAACGGCGGTGGTTCCAAGTTTCATGTGCAGTTCTTTCAGTTCCGCTCTCATCTGGATTCTCAACCTCGCGTCGAGATTCGACAGAGGCTCATCGAAGAGGTAAGCCTGTGGTTTCCTAACGATGGCTCTTCCTAAGGCAACCCTCTGCCTCTGCCCACCGGATAATTCCTTCGGCATTCTATCCAGCAGATTCTCTATACCCAACATCCTCGCAGTTTCGGTGACCCTCTTCTTTATTTCATCCTTCGGGAACTTAAGGTTCTTCAAGGCGAAACTCATGTTCTCAAAGACGCTCATGTGGGGATACAACGCGTAGTCTTGGAAAACCATCGCGATTCCTCTCTCCCTCGCAGGATACTCCGTGACATCCTTACCTCCTATGAACACCCTCCCTTCCGTCGGCGTTTCCAATCCGGCTATTATTCTGAGTGTGGTCGTCTTTCCACATCCACTCGGTCCGAGGAGGACGAGGAATTCACCATCCTCTATCTTCAAGTTCATCCCATCGACTGCCACGACACTTTCCGTTCTTCTCCTCCTTTGAACTTTGAATACCTTAGTTATGTTCTCCAGTTTTATTTCAGCCATTCTTTCTACCCCTTTTCTTTCTCAGGATATCTAAGTAGATGAAGAACAGCGGGACCGCGAAAGCCCATATCAAACCTGCGATGATTAGGAACAAAAATGGGAAGAACTCTCTGAAGGTCACCTTATCACCCCTCGTTTCATCCCTTGAAGGCTCCAACCGTTATACCCTTAACGAAGTATTTCTGGAATGCGAAGAATATCACTATGACTGGTATAGCTGCCAAAACCGCACCGGCAAATATCTCCCCGTACGCTTCAACTCCCGGAGGGATACCGAAGGCACCCGCACCCATCATTCCGGTTAAACCAACCTGTATCGTGAACATCTCGGATGAGTTCGTCACCAAATAGGGCCAGAAGAAACTGTTCCATCCTCCGACGAATCCAACTATCCCCATGAGCGCAAGGATCGGCTTGGAAAGTGGGAGAACGATCTTCCAGAATATCTTGAATTCGCTCGCTCCATCTATCCTCGCCGCGTCTATCAAACTGGATGGCAATGTCTGAATGCTCTGCTTGAACAAGAACACCCCTCCAACACCCGCGAATCCGGGGAAAAGCAGAGCCCAATACGTGTTTATCCAATTGAAATCATACATCATTTTATACAACGGTATGAGAGGCACGAATTCCGGTATCATCATGGTTATTATTATCAGCCAGAACAGCGTGTTTCTTCCCGGAAACCTAAGCTTCGCGAGGGAATAACCCGCCATGGAATCGAAGATCAGATTGCTGAGGGTGGGTATCAGTGCGACCAACAGACTGTTCAGAAACCATCTCTGCCACGGTCTTTTCTCTATCCACCATGGCGCCTCTAACTGCATGAAATCTTTGTAATTCTGAAGAGTTGGGGGATTTGGGAACCATTTTATATCCCTCATGGTGAAGGATGGACCTATGTACGTGAAGGATGTCACGAACATCCAATACATGGGAAAGAGTGAGACGATACCCCACACCACGATCACGGACATGAAGAACACCTTGATTATCCTTCTAAGAATTCTCGTTCGCCTTATCCTTTTGAGGATTTTCTCTTCCGAATCGATAGGGTTGATCATCTCAATATTCAACCTCACTTCCCATTATCTTGAAACTCAAAGCGGACACAGCAACGATCATGAACATCAGAAGAACCGACATCGTCGCCGCTATGTTGTATTCACCCAATTCGTAGAATTCCCTGTATATCCTGTAGTTTATGAATTCGGTTGCCCTCATCGGTCCACCTTTCGTTATGAAGAACGCTCCTCCGAAAGCTTGAAACGCTCCTATCAAACTTGTTATCGTGACGTATAAAGTTGTTGGCTTGAGGAGGGGCCATGTTATCTTCCAGAATTTCTTCCACGATGAAGCTGCATCTATTTCCGCAGCCTCGTAGAGAGTCTTCGGTATCCTGTCGAGCGCCGCCGAATAAAGCAGTATACCGAAACCATGTGAGGATATCCATCTCATCAGTATCAAGGTGAAGAGAGCCTGTGATTCACTCGAATACCACGGTTGAGGTGGCAATCCAAGGTTTTCGAGCAACCAATTCATGAATCCATGCATCGGATCGAATATCCATTTCAGCGTCATCGAGTATATGACTGTACTCACAACTGCCGGCAGATAGAACGCAGCCTTGAAGAAATCTCTCACGCTCTTTCTAAAGTTGCTCAAAAGCAGGGCAATCGTGAAGGGTACCAGAACACCCACGGGAACGACACCGAGAGTGTAAAGAGCGCTCACCTTGACCGAATGCCACCATCCGTTCACGTCGGTTAGAACCTCGATGTAATTCTTGAACCCCACGAAATGAACGTTCGCTAT
>QNAU01000154.1 GCA_003641545.1 Thermotoga sp. | reverse complement strand
GTTGACCACGAGGAAGATGGGATCGAAATACTGAATGAACCGTTGAAGTTGATCGGAAGGATTGACAGAGTGGATAAGCTGAAGGATGATGAAAAATATTTCATAATCGATTACAAGATGAAAAATGGTGATTACAGGAATCGAAGGAAGCAACTCATGTTGTATACATACGTTTACAACAAGATCAAGGGAGGCAACGTGGTATTTGGAGGATGCAACCTTCTGATAGAGGAAGTCAAATATTCGAATCTCTTCACGATAGAGTATGAGGGTGATGACTGGATCGCAGATTTTTATAAAAGCAAGAAAATAAGATTATCGGAGGTTCTCGAATCCCTCAGGACAACCGTGGAGAGCATAAAATCCGGGATCTTTGAACCTGGAAGAATTAAATGTAGAGGTTGTTCTTTCTCGAATGTGTGTGGATCGTTGATCTTCGATTTCCACGCGTAAGGTGGGATATGGGTGAAGGAATGGGAAGGTAAGATAATAACTGCGAGTGCCGGAACTGGAAAGACGAGGAGGATCGTGGATGAATACATATCGATACTCAACGGTTTCATAGAGAATGGAACAGGGCACGATGTCAACAACATACTCGCCATAACCTTCACCAACAAGGCTGCGAACGAGATGAAGGAAAGGATAAGGGAGGAGATAGAGAGGAAGATCAGGCAGGATTCGAAGAACAAGAAAGTGTGGCAGGAGATCAGGAGTAAGATGAACTACGCTTGGATCTCGACGATACATTCCTTCTGTGAGAGAATTCTGAAGGAGAATTTCGTTTATTTGAACATGGATCCCGCTTTCCAGGTTCTAACTGGTGCCTCTGAAAGCGCCCTCATGGACAAGATCGTTGTGAGTTATGTCATGGAGAAACTCAAAGATTTGAAACCGTTGATGGAGTCCTTTGGTTTAAAGGAAACGATCGAACTGTTCAAAACCGCTCTGAGACGTAAAAGATACGAAGTTCTGAAGTTCGAACCGATGGAATTGGATGACGAGAGATACGGGAAAATCAAACGCCTAACTTCGAGTTTTTTAGAACATTTCAGACTCCTTCACGATAGGTACGAGGAAGCCATGATCGAAAGATCCAAGCTGGATTTCGATTCCCTCCTGTGGAGGGCTTACAAACTTTTGAAAGACAACGATAAGGTGAGGGAGAAGTACAAGCGGAAGTTTAAATTCATATTCGTGGATGAATTCCAGGATACGAACGAGCTACAGAAGGAAATAATTGGATTGATACACGACCCGAACCTGAACCGTGTTTTCTTCGTGGGGGATCCCAAGCAGTCCATATACAGATTCAGAGGTGCGGATGTCTCCGTCTTCAACAGATTGATGGATGAATTCGGAGAGGATAGGATAGACTATCTCGATAAAACCTACAGATCCAACCCTTCCCTCGTCAAATTTTTCAACCTTTTTTTCGCACAGGTTTTCAAAAGATCCAACAGAGAGTATGCGGTTGAATACAAGCCGGTGAGATTCGATGAGGATAGATTCGATCCAAATGCCCCGCTGGAGAAGAAAGTCAAGATAATCGTTCCAAGCGGTGAGGAAGGGAACACCGAGCAGAGAGCCATCGCAAAATACATACTCCACGAAGTCGAAGTGAAGAGAACCAAGAGATTCAGGGACATCGTCATACTTCTGCGCGGGATGAAAGGTGTTCTGGATTCATACACACGCACTTTCGACGAATTCGGAATTCCATATTACGTCGTCGGAGGTAGGGGATTCTACGAAAAACCGGAGATAAGAGGATTGATATCTTTCATGGAAGCCATCAACAACCCGAAGAGCGATTCCGCCTTCGTATCCTTTCTGATTTCTCCCATGTTCAACCTGAGCTTGGATGAACTGGTGAAGTTGAAGGAGATCGATGATCGTCTGTATCATGCACTCGAGAAATCCGATGATCCCTACATCAGAAACATATACGAAATGTATTCAAAATTCAGAAGGATGAAGGACATAGCACGGATAAGTGAGGTTTTGGAGAGGATCATAGTGGAAACGGATTATCTACCAAAACTCGCGGTTTTCAAAGGATCCGAGAAGATGATCATGAACGTGAGGAAACTCGTCGAAATAACCAGGGATCTTGAGAGGGAAGGATTGAGTTTTCGAGAATTCGTGAGATTCATGATGAGCTACAGCCCGGATGAAGAAAGCGAGGCATCGGTGGAATCGGAGGAAGATGATGTGGTCAGGATAATGACCATTCACAAGTCGAAGGGACTCGAGTTCAACACTGTGATCGTTGGCTCCGTATTGAGAGGAACGCAGAGAAGCAGTGAGAGAATACTGTGTGATGGTGAGAACAATTTGATGATACTACCACACGATTGGGATGAAGATGATCTGTTTTTGAGGAACATGGATAACCTGGAGAAGGACAGGGAGATGGAGGAAGAAAGAAGGATCCTGTACGTTGCCATGACGCGTGCAAAGGATGAACTGGTCCTATGCGGAGTTAGCAAAGGATCCACAAACTCCGTCTGGAAAGCCATATTTTCGGATATTGGATTCTACGATGGGGATTGGAAAATTCCGGATGAATTCTCGGAAGTTGTGGATATAATTCGAGAGGATGATCTGATGATACCACAGGATCGAGAGATGAAATCCCTAAGGAAGTTGAAACCCTTGAAATTCATACCGAAAGAGACGAAAGAACTGAAAGACATGGCGATGAAAACCTACATATCACCGACGGTGATATACGGAGAAGATGAAGTGGGAGAAGGTATCCTCGGGATCGGTGATGTTCTGGGCGAAACGAGGGAGATGGATCTTGGAACCCTTGCACATCAGATATTGAAGGAAGTTGGAAACAAAAGAGGAGGATCATCAACGAGGCTGAAATCACTCCGCGGTGCCAAGCCGGTTGTTGTAGATGGGATTCTTTACACCGAGGATGACTACAACGAGGTTTGGAATGTTTTAAATCGTTGGATCGACTCCGAAATCATTTGGGAATTGGAGAACGCAAACAGGGTGTATTCCGAGATGGCTGTTTCAAAGAGGTTCGGCGATAGGATCCTGTATGGTGTTGTGGACAAACTCTACTTCAAGGATGGTGAATGGGTGATTCTCGATTTTAAATTCGCCAGAAAGAATGAGAAGAATCTCGAGAAATACAGGTTTCAGTTGATCTTCTATGCTTACGCGTTGCGGGAGATTTTGAACCCCAAACCGAGAATAGCCAAGATACTCTATCTGAAGGAAAAACCTGAAGATGGGGTCGTGGAATTCACATTCAGCGACGAAGATTTTGAGAGGTTCGAGGAAGATCTGAGGATGAGAATACGGAGATACGATGAAATGGTGAAGGGATTGGAACGTGGAGATGTTGTTCGGATTCGATGAGAAGAAAGAGGAAGATCTCTTCGTGGGAACGAGTGGTTTCTCCTTCCCGGATTGGATCGGAAAGGTTTATCCGGATGGGTTGAGCAAGGGAAGGATGTTCGATTATTACGTCAAAATCTGGAGATTCAACGCCCTTGAAGTGAACTTCACCTATTATTCTTCGCCTTCAAAAAGAACGATCATATCCTTTCTGAGAAGAAGTCCCGAAAATTTCATGTTCATTTTCAAAGCTCCAAAGCTCATCACTCACGACGCTTGGAAGAAGGGTGAAATGGAGGAAGTGAAGAAGAATATCGGGGATTTCCTTCGGATCCTCGAACCGTTGAAAAGCGGTGGAAAACTCGGAGGAATTTTGCTTCAATTCCCCTATTCCTTCAAAAGATCATCGGCGAACATCGATTACTTAGGTGCGGTTAGCACAGATTTTAAGGATGGGAACGTCGACATCTTCATCGAGTTCAGGAATGTGAGTTGGGCTGTGAAAGACACCTTCGATT
>QNAU01000153.1 GCA_003641545.1 Thermotoga sp. | reverse complement strand
CGTTTCCTCTTCGTTTGAGATGATTCTATGTGTTTTTCGATCAACTGTAATAATTTCTTTATCGTGTCTACGGACAATCTTTTGAGTGATACTCTCTTCCTCAATTTTTCATTCTCCCATTTGACATATTTTCATGATTTATTGTGATATTTTATCTCATCCTTGATCGGTTCGCTCCTTTTTCGAACACACTCCCTGTTCCCTTGCGAAATTCCATCATGATGGTATAATTAGTTCAAATTAGAACTCATTGGGAAAGAGAGTTATGACTGAAAGGGATCATATGGGCGAGCTCATACTGTTCGAAATACCGAGGTTCATGAGGATTTTCACCAAAAATTTGAATCTGGAATCATTCGGTGGGTTGAAATACCAATCCATAATGATAATGTGGCTTTTGTACAGGGGAGGTGAAAAAAGACCAACAGAAATAGCTAAAACCTTCAGAATGTCGAAAGGGAATGTCAAATATCACTTAGACAAACTTGAGGAAAAAGGCTACGTGAAAATCAGGAGATTGAATAAAAGAAAGCACATCATCCTCTTGACAGCAGAAGGAAGAGAATTGATGGATCGAGGTGTTTTGGAAGCAAAGAGGATGATATCGGAAATTCTATCCAGGATACCAAGGGAATATCTTGAGGATCTGAAGAATACCCTTGAAAAGATCAAAGAATTGAATCAAAAACTTGCGGAGGTGAAGGATACGTGAGGGGATTGATAAAACTATCCGTTGGAAGACCTGTCACGATATTCATGATCATGGTCATGCTCATCATACTGGGTTTCGTTTCTCTTCCAAAATTCGAGATGTCCTTCCTACCAAATATAGAATTCCCAATGATGATGATAATGACACCGTATTATGGTGCATCGGCAGAGGAGGTCGAAGAACTTGTAACGACACCACTCGAAAGGGCTCTCACAACGGTCAACGGAATAACCGACATAGAGTCCAAATCCACGGAGAATTTCAGCATGATAACTTTGAAATTCAAGTGGGGAACGGATATAGATACTGCGTTTTTGGATGTTTCGGAGAAGGTTGATCTTGCGAAGATGTATCTCCCGAGAAATGTCAAACCTTCCATATTCAAATTTTCTCCTGAGCTCATGCCCATAATGATTCTCATGATTTCGGGAAATATGGATGTAGGAGAATTGACCGAAATAGCAGAAGATCTGAGGATGAAGATAGAAAGATTGCCATCCGTATCGTATGTCCTCACGGTGGGAGCCAGACCGAAGGAAATACAGGTCATGGTGGATTACAAAAAGTTGATATCCAGAGGTATAGGAATCAGCATGATTCAAAATGCGATACTTGGCTCCAATCTGAGATTACCAGGGGGAATGATTGAAGAACCCGGTAGATACCATCCCGTTTTCATAGATGAGAAGTTGAAGGATCTGGAAGATCTTGGAATGATCACCTTGGAAAAAGGAACGGGTTTTGGAATGATGGGAATGATGTCCGGGATGATGTCGTCTTTCAACATAGGATCCCTGTTCGGAATGGGAAAAAGCGCGGTGAGACTGAAGGATGTGGCTGAAATAAAGGTGGGGAACAAACTCACCGGTTCCTTCGCTTATTTGAATAGAAAACCGAGCATTGCCTTGGTGATCCAAAAGAGATCAGGCAAGAACGTGATAAGTGCATGTAAAGAAGTGAAGGATTTTTTGAAAAACGAGGTTAGATTCAAGAATATCGATCTAACCGTAGCCATGGATCAATCGGAATACATGGAAAATTCGATAAACACCCTCCTAAGGAATTTGATAGTTGGTGGTATAGTCGCGATAATCGTGTTGGGATTGTTTCTGAGAACTTTCAGGGTGGTGTTCGTCGTCGGTTTGACCATACCTTTATCACTGCTGGTTGGAACCATCCTCATGTATTTCTCCAGAATGAGCATGAACATAATGTCCCTCGGTGGTTTGGCTCTCGCGATAGGAATGCTCGTTGACTCCGCGATAGTCGTGACGGAAAGTATATACAGGCACATAGAAGATGGGGAAGAACCTTCCGTTGCATCCATAAACGGCGCGGGTGAGGTTGGAGGAGCGATAACCGCATCCACGTTGACCACCATAGCGGTGTTCTTCCCCGTCATCTTCACGAGAGGATTGGCTGCAAAACTCTTCACCGATCTGGCTTTGGCTGTCACTTACACACTCCTCGCATCTCTCTTCATATCGTTGACCTTCGTTCCATCTGCATCCCAGTTTGTGATAAGGAAAGAAAAAGTTGGTATGAGGTGGTTGAGGGAACCTTACAAGAAAGGTTTGACATGGGTTTTGAGGCACAAAATTTCGACCGTAACGATCGTCATAGTCATGTTTCTTTTGAGCATCTTCCTGCTTTTCAAACTCGGTTTCTCCCTCTTTCCAACATCCACTCCTTCTAACTTCAGGATAATGTTCTCTCTGAAACCAGGAACAACGACTGATAGAACCGGAAAAGTTGTCAGGGAGATCGAGGATTATCTCATGAAAAACAAGGATACATTTGGAATAGAGTTCACATACAGCAACTATGGAAAAGATGAGGACAGCCCACTCCAAGGAATAATGGGAGATGTGGGATACGAGAGTGGGTATGTCGGTTGTGGACTGAGAACGGATGGAAGCGCGATGAATTTCGATAAACTCAAGAAAAAAGTGGAGGATGAACTTTTTGCGAGACTCAAGGAAAAGTATCCCGATATAAAACTGGAATTTTTCAACCCGACGACTCAGGAAAGTGAGGTCTTTGGAAAACCGATAGAGATAGAAATAAGGGGAAACGATGATACGGTTTTGGAGGAAATAAGTGGAAAGGTGATGAAGAGGATATCCAAGCTCGAATTCATAAGGAATCTCTCCGCCAGCGCCATGAAAAAGATGGAGAAGATAGTTGTGAAACCTATACCTGAAAAGATGAAAGTCGCGAAACTCTCACCTTATCAATTGAGTGCCGAATTATCAGCAATCAACGGCAGACAGTACGCGGGAGATATGTATTACGAGGGAGAAATTCTCAACATATCGGTTTATCCAACCAACACCTCGGGAATAACGATCGAGAATCTGAAGATACCTAATCTGTTCGGTGGAAAATTCGAACTCTCCAAGGTTGCAACTGTGATCAGGGAATTCAAACCAATTGAGATAAACCACAGGGATACACACAAGGTTGCCCTGATAACGATGGATGTGGAAGGAGTATCACTGAGTGAGGCTCAGAAGAAGATAGAGAGAGAAGTATCGAAGTTGGATCTACCTAAGGGTTACTCCATAGAAGTGAAAGGTCAGACTTTGGAAATGGTCAGAACGATGAAGGACTTGGGATTCGCACTGCTCTTAGGGATCGTTTTAATGTACATGATAATGGCTGCAGAGTTCGAATCGTTGATACAGCCTTTCGTTATAATGTTGACCGTTCCCATGGGTTTGATAGGTGTTTCATTAGCTCTGTGGCTCGCCGGTATGGATGTAACGGTCGTCGCCATGGTTGGAATAATAACTCTTGCAGGTATAGTCGTCAACAACGGGATAGTGATGGTGGATTACATAAATCAACTGAGACGCAGAGGAATGAAAAAAGAAGATGCCATAATAGAAGGAGCGGCAACAAGGTTGCGCCCTGTTCTCATGACATCCTTGACAACCATCATCGCCCTGCTTCCCGATCTGATTCTCAAGGGTGAGGGGAGGGAGATGCATGTTCCCATGGCTCTCGTGGTCATAGGTGGTCTGACGGCTGCAACCTTTCTAACTCTCTTCTTCGAACCGGTTTTCTACTCTATACTGGATAGATTTTCCAGAAGGAAATGGGATGAAAGGAGTGTGATAGAATGAAGGTTCTCCTCATCAATCCACCTGATAAGGGTTATTACTACAAACTTGGTGCCATCTTTCCCCCTCTCG
>QNAU01000152.1 GCA_003641545.1 Thermotoga sp. | reverse complement strand
TTCGTCCGCAAGTTGAAGTGATATGGCGAATCTGCCGTTTTCTATCGCGAGTCTTGAGTATCTGTGAGGTTGGAATATCGCTATTATTTTTTCCTCTCTGAATATTTCCTGAGCGGTTATGAGCGTGTAAGTTATTTCGGTCGGTGTGTGTGCGTAATCATCAACCACGTATATCTTTCTATCATCATCCGAATACCTTATCGTGAATCTTCTATCTACACTTCTGAATCTCATGAGGGCTTCCCTTATCTTCTCCACATCTATTCCCATTTCCATGGAAACTGCTATCGCAGACAACGCGTTGTAAATGTTGTGGATCCCAGGGATCGGTATCTCGAAATTTCTGAACGTTTTGTCGCGAACCATCAAATCGAAACGATACTTCAACCCGGACGGATCTATGTTGATGGCTCTGTAATCCGCATTTTTCGATAGACCGAATGAAACCGCTCTTCTCATTCTTCCCATCATTTCGGCGCTTGCAGGGTCATCGTTGTTGAACACGATGAGATCCGTCGTATTCTTTATGAAACTGTTGAAATGGTTCAGATATCTCTCCACACGTCCTCCGTAATTGTTCAGATGATCGTATCTGATGTTCGTTATGACACTGACATCGGAAATGAAATCTGAGAAACTTCCATCACTTTCATCCACTTCTGCTATGAGATAGACACCTCTTCCCCTTCTGTAATTTGAATATTTCGGATGTATGCCTCCGAGTAGAAGAGTCGGATCCGTTTCGGCGTGATCGAATATTTGAGAGATCATGGCGGTTGTGGTGGTTTTTCCATCCGTCCCTGTTATGCCGATCTTTTTCATATCTTTCGACAGCTCGCTGAGAAAATCGAGCCTTCTGACCACCGGAACCCCTTCGGATTTCGCACGGAGGATCTCAGGATTGTCCTTGGGAATGGCGGAGCTGACGACGAGGAGATCGGGATCGAGCCAGTTTTTTTCAGAATGCCCGATGAAAACTTTTATCCTTCTCCTTTTCAAAAGATCCACCATGCCTTTGGAATCGACGTTCGTTCCATAGACCTCATACCCCATATCCTGTGCGAACATTGCCAGCGCGCTCATCCCGATTCCACCTATTCCGACGAAATGTATTCTCACACTGCCCTCTCCCTTCCCGCGTACTTGAGATGCTTTCCCAGATCCTCAAGTCTTTCGATCATGATTTTGACCATTTTTCCAGCAGGATCCTCAACGTAAAATTTCGACAACCTTTCCTTGATTTCCTCTCCTCTGTTCAACGTTTCTTCGATCTTTTCGAGTAGCTTTTCAGTGGTGATTTCTCCTTCCCGCATCAACACCGCTGCATTTTCCCGTGCGAGCACCTGTGCGTTCAAGAGTTGATGATTTTCGGCGGATTTTTCCCAAGGTATCAATATGGCTGGTATTCTGTAATTTATTATCTCACCTATCGTCACGGCACCCGCCCGCGATATGACGAGATCGGAATTTGCCATGAAATCGATCAGTCTTTCCGAGAAGGGGAAGGCTCTGACGAAGCTGTAATTTTCATTCAAAAAAGATGCGATCTTCTCATCCCCCGTGGAATGAACAAATTGATATCTCTTGGAATTTTTCAACCTTTCATACACGTCCATCATCATGGAATTTATTCTGCTCGAGCCTCTGCTCCCCCCGAGAACCGATACGATGGGCTTTTCGGGATCGAATCTCAATTCTTTTGAAATTTCTCCTCTGTTCATTCTCGCTCTTCTCACGGGCATGCCGGTGATATGGACATTCGATCTTGATTTCAACTGTTTCAAGGTTTCCTCGAAACTTAGGAAAACCGCACTTGCGTGTTTGTGCAACATCAGATTCGTCATCCCCATCCTCGCGTTTCCCTCGTGTATGAAAAATGGTATCCTCAAAAGGTGGGAGGCAAATCCAACGGGTGCGGACATGTATCCTCCCGTGAGAAAAACGAGATCCGGTTTTATCCTTCCAAGTATCGATAGGGTTTTTATGGACGAGTATGAAAAAAGTGAAATGGATGAAATGTTGGGCAAAAGATTCTTCAAGCTGAGAAAAGGTCTGTTCAATCCCCGCAGTTTCAGAGTGTGGGTCATCAGATTCCCGAGGTTGAAGTATTTCTTCAATATATCCATTTCCAATCCTTTTGGATTCACGAAATAGTGTATCTCTACATCCTCGAATATGGTGGATAATTTCTCGCACAGAACGATCGCTGGAAAAACATGACCCGCGGTTCCACCGCCTGCAAAAACGATTTTCACAACGTTACCTCCTACTCATTCATTTCCATGACTTCTCCTCTGGTATCTTATGAATCTTGCGATGGCATTCGGACCACCGAGTATTTCCATCATCTTTATGAAGGCTTCCGCCGTCACCCAGGCATCGTCCAAGGCTCTGTGTCTCTTCCAGTTGTGATACATACCGAGTCTCTTCAAGATCTCCGGCAAACTGTAATTTCTCCTTCCACCGAATATCTTTCTCGCTATGATCGCGGTGTCTATGTAAGGATTCCTCATGGGAGGCAATTTAGCCAGCCACAACTCCTTGTTTATAACCCTTATATCGAACCATCCGTTCTGCATAACCAGTATACTGTCCCTTGAAAAATTGAGGAAACTCTTCAATATGGTTCTCGGTCGTGGTTTTCCAACCAAGGTTTCTCCTCTTATTCCATGTAGAACACTCACACTTCTCGGAACCACCACTCCCGGATTCACTATCTCGTGGAATATCTCCTTGTCGCATATCACCCCATCCACCACTGGAATGGCGGCGATCTCCAAAAGTCTGACCCTATCGAGTGAAAGTCCAGTTGTCTCCGTGTCCACAACGAGGAAACGTTGCGTTTCGTATCCCATCTTTCATCACCTTTCCAAGGATTTTAGAACGTCGGGAATGAGATTCAGTATGTCTTCAGGTGTCATACATCTCTCTGGATTTCCATTCTCAACCCAGAGGTTGGCTGTGAATCCATGTATGTAAACGGATAAGAGAGAGGATTTCAATGGGTCCACACCTTGTGCCAGCAAGGATGCGATCATCCCGCCGAGCACATCTCCACTTCCACCCTTTGCCAATCCCGTGTTCCCAGTGATGTTGATGAACACGTTCACTCCATCACTTATCACCGTGGATGCGCTCTTCAAAACGAGCGTGCATTCCCATTCCCTCGAGAATCTCTTCACCACTTCGATGATCTTTCCTTGTATCTCCTCCAGACTCATCTTCGAGAGACGCGAGAACTCCCCAAGATGTGGGGTCAACACCTTTGGAATCTTCAACTCTTTCAAAAATTCAGGTTGTTTCGACAGAGCATTCAAACCATCCGCATCTATGACGATCGTCTTATCGAGCTCGTTCAACCTTCTGAGGAACTCGAAGGTGAACTTCACCGTTTCGTCGTTCAACCCCATCCCCGGACCTACGAGAACGCTGTCAACCTTTTCCGCCAACTTCAGTATTTCCTCCACATTTTTGAGACTCAAGAAACCATCCTCAGCTTCCACAGGTATGGCTATCAACTCTGGAAAGTTCGATGTCGCGACGATGTTGTAGGGATCAGGTATCACGATGCTCACCAAACCGCATCCCATCTTCAACGCGCCGAGCGCACTCAAAACAGGGGCACCGGTGTATTTTCTTGATCCCCCCACCACGAGCACCTTTCCAAAACTTCCCTTGTGACCCCATCTTATTCTTCCAGGTATGTTTCCTCTGACCAGATCCGGGGTTATCAGATGGGTCTTTATATCGTCCGAATCCAGAAGATCCCTTGGAAATCCTATGTTCACGATCTTCAATTTTCCTACCCTTTCCCTACCCGGATAGAGAACGTGTCCAACCTTGGGCAAGCCAAATGTAACTGTCAGATCCGCACGGATGGCGTCCTCATCCACCATGCCGTTATCCGAGTTCACACCTGTCGGTATGTCCACCGCGACG
>QNAU01000151.1 GCA_003641545.1 Thermotoga sp. | reverse complement strand
CATCCTCATCCTGTTCAACCAAGACGGTGAACTTTCTTAACCATTCCTTTCATAGATCACACACCAACTTCTATCCTCTTCGAAGCGATGCTCTCGAATATGTCATCGTGGGTGACGAGTATAACCTGATCCATCCTCTTTCCTATCTCCCCTATAACTTGGGCGAGCATCTCCTTTCTTTCTTTGTCCAGATTTATCGTCGGTTCGTCCAGTATCAAAAGTCTGTTCTCCGTCAGAAATTCCGCCATAGCCAGCCTCAGTGATAGTGCAACTGAGACCTGCTCACCTCCTGAAAGCATGTTGAACTCCCTCTCCCCTTTATCCGCGGATACGAGATAAACTCTGTAATTTTCGTTCGATCTCCACTGTATTTCCTCGTTCTTTCCCGTTATCTCGCTGTGTATCTTTGTTGCCATCTTCGACAGTTTCAAAGTTATCTCCCTTCCGACGTGGTTTATCAACTTCTTCACACCCTCTCCAAGCTCTTTCATCATCTTCATCTTGATCTCGATCTTCTTCATCATCCCCTCCACTTCTTTCTTCTCGTTCATTCTCTTTCTCTTTCTTTCCACCTGATCCTTCAGGTTCTCCATCATCTGTTCCATCTTCCCGAGTTCACCGAGAATTCCTTCCATTTCCTTCTCCAAGTTGTCTTTTTCGGTTTTGAGTTTTCCCAACATCTCCTCCAACTGGGCTTTCGTCAATCCCTTCAGCTTTGATCTCTCATATTCCAGCTCCTTTTTCATTTTCTCGTATCTTTTCTTCAATTCTCCGTATCTTCTCTTCTTCATCGGGTATCCATCCTTTATCTTCTCAAGTATCCCCACATACTTTCGATAAACATCCTCAAGTTCTCCCATCTCCGATTCTTTCTTCTGAAGATCAACTCTCAGTTTCTCCAGCTCCTTCGATACTTCTTCCAAATCCTCCGTCTCCTTCTCCAAATTTCTCAACTCAACTGTCAGATTTTCGATCGAATCGTTCAACTTTTCTATCTCACGGTTTATCTTGTCAGCCTCTTTCTCCATCTTCTTTCTTTCTTCGATCATCTTTTTCAGATTGTCGAAAAGGATCTTCATCCTGCCTTCCATCTCTCTCATAATCCCAGAGAGTTCGTCCTTTCTTCTTTTCAACCCTTCGAAATCGTTCTCCTCCAGGATCTTTTCCATCTTCCTCAACTCATTCTCCTTGTTCTTGGATTCCTTCACCACATCTTTCAGTTCCTTCTTGAGATCCGATATCTCATCCAACATGTGATTGATCCTCATCCTTTCTCTTATCAGTTTGTCCCTTCTTTTTTCGAGTTCATACATCTTCTTGAGTTCCTCGTCCATATCCTTCATCCTTTCAGCGTAATCGTGAAGTAGTCTCTCGAGATGATTCCTCGGATTTTTCCTGTTTTTGATGTTCACGCACTCTTCACGCAGTATTGGACATATTCCCTCCTCGAACAAGCTATGGCTCTGCTCCTCGAGTAATTTTTTCGACTGTTCCAGTTCTATCCTCTCGATCTCCAATCTTTTCAACCTATCGATCTCATCCTCGATCTTCTTCAGATCATCCGACAGCAGATCAAACTCTCTCTTCAATTCATCCTCTTTCTCTACCTTCATCTTCAACTTCCTCATGTTGTTCTCGAGGTTTTCGATCCCGTATTTCAACCTGTCCCTCTTTTCTTTCACCTTCTCGAGTTTTTCGAGCTCAGCCATGACTTCTTTTTCCTCACTTGCGATTCTGTCCAGCCTTTCTTTCATATTCTTCAACTCTTCATCCAACTTTTCGATCTCATCGTTCATCCTCTCCATCTCATCGTTCAGTCTTTCTCTCTCATCCGAGAGGTATTTTCTATCCTTTCTCAAACCATCCAGCTCCTTCATCTTTTCGGTGAACTCATCCTTGAGTTTCAGTTTCCTCTTCCAGGTTCTTTCCAGATCCTCGTATCTTCTTTTGTCCATCTCGACCATTTTCTTCAGAATCGAATATCTCGAATATTTATCCTCGTTCTTTTTCATCCACTCCATGTCCCTCTCCATCTTCTCTATCTCATCACACAGATTTTCCATCTCCTCCTCGACGATCTTCATCTTCTTCTCCATCTCGTCCACTCTCTCGAAGATCCTGATCCTGCTTTCCACATCCTCGATCCTTCTCGATATTTTCTCTTTGATCTCGTTTTTCTCATCTCGCAGTTTCTCCATCATCATTTTCTTATGGATACTCTCTCTCAACCTCTCCTCGACATCTCCCATCTCCTCGATCTCCCTTTCAAGGAGTCCCATCCTCTCTTCCAACCCTTCTCTCCTGATCCTGTATCTTTTCAAGACCTCTCTTATCACCTCTTCAAGTTCCCTGTATGTATCTATCCCGAATATCCTCTCGAAATTTCCGGTCTGATCCTTCGAAAATATGTCGATTATCTGGTTCTGGTATATGTTTATAACCTTGTCGTAGACTATTCTTCCACCCGATCCCCTTATCCCGAGAAGATCCATCAACTTTGTGGATATCTCGTGAACCCCAACGACCTTTCTTTCACCCGTGTTGAGACACTCCAGTACGGTCCTACCTCTGCCTTCTTTTATCTCCTTGCTCAACCTGTATCTCAATCCGTCCATCGCGGTGAAGGTGATCTCTATGTGAGCTTTGCTCTCATTCCTTCTTATGAAATCCCTCAATCTCAGGCGTTCATTCTGCGATTTTCCGAAGAAGGCGAGTTTCAAAGCCTGTATTATGCTCGTCTTGCCCGAACCGTTTTCACCGATTATCAAATTTATTCCGTCGGTAAATTCGAACTCACCCTTCTCGTGGCTCTTGAAATTTATCAACTTGACCTTCTCGATCCTCATTTCGCATCCCCTCGTTCTCACTCCTGTATATGAACTCCACGAGCTCTTCCAGTTCCTCGCATGCCCTCTCGATCATCTCATCTCTGCTCAGATTCTCGATCTCATCCTTTAACTGTCTGAAATTGCGGATCGTATCACTCACCCTCTTCGCGTATCTCGAGAAGATGTTCTTCCACGACTTTATGGCTTCGATCTCTATTCGGTTCAAACTCCAGTTTCTGTAATCCACGCTGACATCTCCCAACTCGTCGTGAATCTTGACGATGGTCTTCAGGACGGGGAAGCCGTTGACGAGTTTTTCTATCCTGCTCGCCAGATTCGGATCGTAGGATGATTTCACCTCAACGACTACCAGAGCGGACTCTATCTCTTCCCCCATATTCCGCATATCCCTTTCGATGATTTCGAGGAGATCCGGGGTGTATCTATACCTTCTCCTCACTAACTTCCGTTTGAACGTATCCCGAGTCGTGTAATTTCCAACATCACTCGGATCGAATATCACTATTCTCTTGTCTTCTCTCTCATCCAAGTTGAAATATTCCGGTGATCCCGGTATGAAGAAGAAAGGATCATTCCGCGGGTAGAATTGGAAGGAATGAAGATGCCCTCCTGCTACGTATGTGAAATGGTTTCTCAAGGTATCAAGTAGCTCGCTCTTCACACACCCGAAGATCCTCTCCTCATCATCCAGACCCGCATGGAGGATGAGGATGTTGTTCTTACCTTTGACCTCTCTACTCAATTTCAGCAGGTAATCCTCGATCTGGAGTGGTGAATACTGAATTCCGTAAAAGTTCATCCCGCCGATAGTCACACTCTTGAAACGTGGTCTACCACTTCCTTCATCTCTCACCTCGAGTTTCACTAAGTAATCTTCCTTCTCGAGGTAATCTATCCAGCTCTGTCCTTCCTTCGCCATGTAATCGTGGTTTCCTTCGACGACGAGAACCTTGATCCCTCCATCCTTCAACCTCCTCAGTATCTTCTCCGTCTTGTAGAGAACATCCGGACCTATGGTCGATCTGTCGAATATGTCCCCGGACACGATGAGAAGATTCACCTTCTCCTTCAATGCCTCGTCGACTATCCATTCGACCGATTTGAAATAATCCTCGTATCTCGCTCGGGTGTATT
>QNAU01000150.1 GCA_003641545.1 Thermotoga sp. | reverse complement strand
CTCAAGGTATTTCTTCCAGCCGGTACAAACAACGCTCCATTTTTCAGTGCTTTGTCAGCCACTTCTCTTGCTTTCAGATTCTCGTCGAATTCGATTCCGATCATCAACCCAACACCTCTGACATCCTTCACCCTCTCGTCCTTCATTTTTAAAGTTTCGAGAAGTTCCATCGCGTAATCTCCCATCTCTTTCACATGGTCGAGAAAACCTTCCTTTCTCAATTCGTCCATGACAGCTATACCTGCAGAGCAGGATACTGGGTTTCCACCGAAGGTCGATCCATGGTCACCCGGTTCCAAAACATCCGCCCTCTCGTTGACCACAGTTGCACCTATCGGTAATCCACCACCGAGTCCCTTGGCAACAGTCAGTATATCGGGTTTCACATCGTACTTTTGAAAAGCGAAGAAATATCCCGTTCTTCCCATACCACACTGAACCTCGTCGAATATCAAGAGCGCATCGTATTCATCACAGAGTTTTCGCGCTGTTTCCAAAAATTCATGTTTTGCAGGTATGATACCGCTTTCACCTTGTATCGGTTCAAGGATGATGGCGCATACGTTCTCGTTCATCTTTTCCTTCAATTCATTGGAATCGTTGTATTCCACGAATTCCACACCGTCCAACATAGGTTCAAATTTTTCTCTGTACTTGGGTTGTCCCGTCAGACTCAGAGATCCCATCGTTCTACCATGGAAAGATTCCGTGGCTGACAGGATCACATACTTTCTACCATTTTTCATCTTCCCGTAT
Source organism: Thermotoga sp. (assembly GCA_003641545.1). Taxonomy (GTDB): domain Bacteria; phylum Thermotogota; class Thermotogae; order B21-G9; family B21-G9; genus B21-G9. The sequence continues at coordinate 3,249 of QNAU01000150.1, read as the reverse complement.
TTTCGCGCTATCTTCAGTGCGGTTTCGTTGGCTTCCGTTCCACTGTTGGTGAGAAAGACCTTCCCATCTTTCATGGATATTTCCAGTAGGGATTTTGCGAATTCCATCTGCCTGTCATTCCAGAAAAGGTTCGAACAGTGCATCAACTTTTCAACCTGATCCTTCACCGCTTTAATTATCGATGGATGCGAATGACCAAGAATGTTCACAGCTATTCCGGCGGTGAAATCCAAATATTCCCTCCCATGAAGATCCCACACCCTAACTCCTCGACCTTCAACTATGGTTATTGGATACCTGTTGTATGTGTTCATGAAGTACTTTTCGCCTTCGCACGTCATGACATTCACCCCGCAATTTTTGGTCTATTATACTCAATTCGATAAAATCCTTCCAACAAGAAGGAAAGAATTCTCAACTGTGCAAATGGTTTCGAACCTTTGATCTGTAAGGGAAATTGATATCATCTCTTGTAGTTCACTACAGCCAGTATTCCCATCTAAATTTCCCCCCGTCGTTGACTTTTTACCTATTTTGTATTACCATGTATTACAGAGGTGATTGTATGAAGGTCGTAAGTATCCGTTTAACCCCTGAAGAATTGAAAATCTTAGATGCGGTTGCTAAGGAACTGGATGTTTCACGTTCCTGGGTCATTCGTAAGTTAATCAATAACTTCATCGAAGACCTCTACGATGGTGAATTTGCCAAAAGAAGGCTCTTGAATGCTGAGTGGGTGGACCATGAAGAAGTCAAACAAAGATTCTTGGCACATAAGGTGGGCGAAAAAAGCTCTCAGGGAGCTGGAAGAGTTACCTGATACTATTCAGGAACGTATTATACTCAAAATCGACCAATTGAAAGATAACCCATATATGGGCAATCACTCCAAGGAGAATGGAAAAACTTTCGCAGAATACGTGTCGGAGATTATCGTGTAATTTATACGCTCGGGGGAGAAATCAAGGTTATACTTGTTGTGAGGATAAGGCATCGCCGTGATGTTTATCGCAACCATCCTCCAAATTTTTGAACTTTTTATTCGCATTTTTCTCCCCGCATTCGCGATTACGTGATAAAGCTGAACATACATAAGATATTTCAAATCACCTTATCTCCATGCACACACATGGATTCTTTACTATTCCTTTCTAAATGGTGCAAGAGAGGAGATGGAGTATGGCGATACCGAGGATAAAGGGAATGGAATATGAGCTCTTGCAACTTTACAATATAGGATAGAGGGAGATGGGTGAAGATGGAATACAGGGGAAGGTATGGATTCTTCGATGTGTCGAGGATAAGGAGATATTCCGTGTTCTCCAGAAAATCCAAATTCAATCTTTCCAGCATGATGACCGAGGATGATGTCAAAAAGACGGATCTGTCGAAATACGAGGCGAATCTGATCGAAAAGCTGAGAAAGATATCAAGCGAGATCTTGAAGAGAAAGAAGGAGAAAAGAAAGATAATCTTGATAACGGGCGCACATGTTGTCAAAAATGGACTTGGAACATTCTACATCTGGCTCATGAAGAATGGCCTCGTCGATCATATCGCTTCGAACGGTGCCATGCCAATTCACGACTTAGAGATAGCCATGGTTGGCATGACGTCCGAAGATGTCCCCAATGCTCTGAGAAGGGGAAAATTCGGCTTTGCCATGGAAACTGCGGATCTTTTGAACCTATCGGCAATCAAAGGAAATGAGGAAAAGATAGGATATGGTGAAGCCATCGGAAAATTGTTGAATGGGGAGTACAGCGAGGTGGAATTCCCATACAGGAAATTTTCAGTCGTTTGGAATGCCTACAAGCTGGGGATTCCATACACTGTTCATGTGGCACTTGGAAACGACATAATCCACATGCATCCCTCGTTCGATGGAGAAGCTGTGGGAGGGTGTAGCGGTAGGGATTTTTATGTGTTCGCAAAAACGGTTGAAGAACTGGAAAAAGGCGTTGTCCTTTTGATAGGTTCGGTTGTGATAGGAGTTGAAACCTTCTTGAAAGCTGTCTCGATGAGTGCAAATGTTGGGAAGCCTCCAATGAAGATTCTCACCGCGGATTTTGATATGAGGGACGTGAAAATCGAGGATGTTGAAAGGAACGATACGACAAAGCCTTCCTACTATTTCAGGGACATAAAAAGCGTTGTGGTTAGAATTCCAAGATCCTTCGACGGTGTGGGATACTACGTGAAAGGAAATTACATGGATACGATTCCAGCCTTTTGGAAGATATTAATGGATACTCTCGAGAAGGATGGTGTGGTAAAATAATGACCGATGAGAGAAGGAAGATGCCAAAAAAATACTGTATCAGGTGATATGGTGGATGGGAATACGTTTTTTTCGAAGGTTTTCTGGTTGACGATCTTCATCCTGTTTATTTTCTTTGCCCCTCTTTTTTCTTCTATCGAAACCTTCGATACCGCTGTGAAGGATTACATCAAAATGTTGAAGGAATACGAAGGTGATCTTCAGCCTTCGGAACTCGTTGAAGACTTGAAAAGGGAGTTGAAACTCCTCCCGGTTTACAGATTGTTCAAACTTGCGGTCGTTGGAAGTGTGGAAAGGAAAGAAAGGGCGACGGACATAACGGATCTTTTGACGGTGTTTTACTACAAAAGGAAGCCCAAGGAAACGGAGAAAAAATTATCACTCGCATTGCTTCTCGCTTACGTGTCGGCTGATGTTTCAAACAGACATTTGGATGAAAGCCTCATAAACAAATTACCAGCCTTCATATCCGCGTACAAGGACTATTCCGTCTCCGTGGTGAGGGAAGCCATATCGTTCTTGAAGCATGCGATAGCCTATTTGATCGGCTTGGTGGATTCACCACCAGAAGGTTTTAATGGGGGTAGAGTTGGAAGATTGGATCTATCCGCGAATTTCGATTACTTGGTTTACAAAAAAGGTAAATATCACAAAGATATACTCGACATGATCATGAATTCGGAGTTGAAGGATGAGGTTTTTAGAAAGGCGAGAGAAATAATCGAAGAGAAACCGGATGAGAAGAAAGTGAAGATCATGATAACGAGGGCTTCTGCATCTTTGTCGAGGGAGATAAGAAGTATTTTGAGCAAGAGACAAGGTGAATTGGTGAAAATGGTTATGGAAAAAAGCCCGAGAAGATACGATCTTTGGTGGTTGAGAATATTGATTTATGCTTCACTGATTGTCCTCGCGTTCAAACTTAAAAATCCGACCTTCTGGAAATATTCAATCTACTCCATCCTCAT
>QNAU01000149.1 GCA_003641545.1 Thermotoga sp. | reverse complement strand
TTCTGCGCCTGTGTGAGCTCTTCAACTCTCTCCTCCGTCCTTTTCTGTGCCATTGCGAGCTCTTCCACCGTCTTCTCAAGTCTCGTCAACCTCTCCTCTGATTTCTTCTGCGCCTGCGTGAGCCCTTCAACTGCCTCTTCAAGTCTTGCCAATCTCTCCTCTGATTTCTTCTGCGCCAACGTGAGTTCGTGTATGGCTTCTCTGAGTTCTCTAAATCCTCTTTCCATATCCTCCCGTAAAAGCCTTATATCTTCCTTTCTTATAACCTCGACAAGGGCTAAAATGGGTTCTCTGAGCTCGTCGGGAAATTTATTTATCACATCGCTCAGTTCCATGGGTTCACCTCTTCTCACCGATTCCTCAGGACTATTTTAGCATAAGAAAAAATCCAAGCTAAGAAAGAAAGCATTTTCATACCATCGCGTCATTCCTTCTTTTCTCCAATTCGTTCAAACTCGACTTCTCCTTGATCCTCATTCATTTGAACTTCCTCGACCCTTCCCACCACAGTTCCATCCACAAATTTTATCTCCATCTCATCATTCTCTTCAAGTTGACATGCCCTCGTTATTATTCTTCCCTTCGATTTCACCAAGGTGTATCCCTTCAACAACGGTTTTCCCGGTTTCATGGAATTCAACTTCGATTCGATCAGATTCAAGGAATTCTCCTCATCGTCGAGGATCTTCGAGATGCCACCCTTCAAGTTCTCACCGATACTCTTTAATCTGATCTCTTCCTTTTCGATCCTCGTCAATGGGTTCATCCTCTTGAGATTTTCTTGAAGATTCCTCAATTTCAGATCGAGGAAATTCAGCTTCGAATCCAGGTGATCTCGTATGGATCTGTACTTCGATTCCACATTTTCCATCATTCTCTCCAATCTGATGAACGGAGAATTCTTTTCCAAAGAAGAATACATCCTTTCGAGTTTCAACTTGAAAAGATTTAACTTGTTCGTCACCATCCTGTGCAGACTTCTGAGGTTGTTCCATGCGATTCTTCTCAGTTCCCCTCCATCTGGAACGGCGGTCGATGCCGCCGCCGTCGGTGTGGGTTTTCGTTCATCCGCGACGTAGTCAACTAAGGTCACGTCTATCTCATGTCCAACACCGGTTATGATCGGGGTCTTCATCTCGCAGAGTTTTCTCACAACGATCTCTTCGTTGAATGGCCAAAGATCCTCGATGGATCCTCCACCACGGGCGAGTATGATCACATCTAAATGGAACTTATCAGCCATTTCCAGAGCCTTAACGATCTCATACTTCGCATCCTCACCTTGAACGGAAGTGTGGAATAGAAAGATTTCCACAAGTGGATATCTTCTGTTTATCACCTTCAGTATATCCCTCAACGCGGCGGAATCTCTGGACGTGACGACCCCTATTCTCTTGGGAAAGCGTGGGATTTCTTTCTTTTTCTTCTCAAACACTCCCTCCTCTTTCAATTTCCTCTTGAGTTCCTCGAACCTCTGATAGAGGATTCCAAGTTTTGACACGATCTTTATGTCGCGACAATAAAGCTGGTATATTCCTCTTCTCTCGTAAACCCTTATATCTCCTGTGGCGAAAACGTGAAAGCCATCCCTGATCTCGTGCCTCAGCCTTCTGATGGCACCGAACATGACACAACTCATGGTGGAATCTTCATCTTTGAGTATGAAATACGCGTGCTCCCCTCTGATCTTCCAATCGGAGATCTCTCCCTCGACCGTTATGTTGTGAAATTCCGGCTCACCTTCGACGAGGGATTTCACAATGCTGTTAACCTCTGATACAGTGTATATGTGCGGTTTTTCCTCGAAATCCCAAATCATGTCTTTCCTTCCTCCAGCAATCTCTCCGCGGATCTCACTAAATGCTCCATGAGAATAGCTGTCGTCACGGAACCAACACCCCCTGGAACGGGAGTTATCGCTTCAACAAAATCTTTAAGATCCTCAAAATCCGCATCACCCACCAATTTCCCATCCACGAAATTTATTCCTATATCTACGATAACGTTCCTCCTTGAAACCATCTCCCTTCTCAAAAAGCCAGCCTTCCCGACCGCAACGAAAACGTAATCCGCCTGTTTGATGTGAAGTGAAAGATCCTTCGTTCCCGTATGACACACCGTGACCGTGGAATTGTATTTCTTCAGAAGGAGCATCAATGCGAGTGGTTTTCCAACGGTTGTGCTTCTTCCTATGACTACGGAATGCTTTCCGTTTAAATCGTATCCATTTTCCACCAATATCCTGACAGCAGCTTCGGCAGTGCATGGGATGAACATCGGTTCACCGATGACCAGCCTTCCAAGACTCGCGGGTGATACACCTTCCACATCCTTTTTTGGATCAATTCTCATGAGCAGATCCACCGGGGTAATTCCCTTCGGTAGAGGTTGGGTTACCATTATCCCGTGAACCTTCTCATCCTCGTTCAGTTTCTCCAACCTTTCAAACAGTTTGGTTCCATCCACAGGTATCTCTTCGAAGATTATTCCGAGTTTTTCTGCGGATCTTCTCTGCGATCTGATGTAAGAGAGTGTGGAATCATCCGGAACGGAGATCAGTGTCACCAATTTCGGATAGATTCGATGTTTTTTCAAATTATCGATCCTTTCCTTTAGATTCTCCATCATCCTTCTCGACACAGATTTACCATCCAGTATCTTCACGGCCATATTTCAAATCCCCCCAAATATTCTGTGCATCACGATCATAGTTTAGCACAAAAGATGATCACCGATGATTCCGATCTCATGTGATAAAATTTCTTAAAAAGAGAAAAATGTGGGAAGCTCAAAGAGGAGGAAGGAAGAGGCGATTGGAGTGCATGGGATGGACAGGAAATTCATCGACAGAAAATTTCTGAAGGATTTGAGTATTGATTGTCTAATCATCCTCCATCCATCCGGTATGAATGAAATCTATGGAAAATGCACGGACGATCCTGGTAAGCTCATCTCGATGGTGGAAAGAACCATCAAAAGATCGATGAATGAATTCAAAATTGTACATCGTGGGGTCGAGGTGTTTTTCAAGACATTTTCAATTCAACTTCCGGATGATGAGAAAACGCATATTGCGTTTGGAAGGAAGGGGAGAAGATTTAAATCATCGGAATTCAGGTTTCTCAAGAGTGTTCTATCTCATGTATGCTTCTCGATACACATGTGGAAAAAGTTTGGGATGATGAAAGCTTACGTTGAGAAATACAGAGAACTTGCTTTCCACGATCCGTTGACAGGAGCCTACACGAGGCATTTTTTCAACGAGTGGATAATGAAACACTCAGCTTATTTAAAGAGAACCAACAAGTTCACAACATTCGTTCTCGTGGATGTGAACGGCATGAAGAAGATCAACGATACCTACGGACATCTCAAAGGGGACATGATACTGCAGGAAATATCCAACATACTGATGAGATGCTCCAGATCGATGGATCTCGTCATAAGATACGGTGGGGATGAATTTTTGTTGGTCCTCCCCGAGACAGATCTCAACTCCGCGAAGAAGGTGATGCGTAGGGTGAATGAGATTTTGAAATCCTACTCCAAGACCATGAAGATGGAGTTGAGCGTATCCTACGGGATGGCTCAGACGAAGGGAGATGACTATCAGGAAGCTTTGAATCGTGCGGACATGAAAATGTATGAGATGAAGAAAGGATTCAGAGGAGGTGGAGTCGATAAAAGCTTGGGTCTATTACGGTAAGAGGGATCTCAGGTTCATGGATGTGGAGATGAAACCTCTGGAACCTGATGAAGTCAGGATAGAGGTTTACAGAAGTGGTCTGTGCTCCACCGATGTTGAGGAATATTTCGAGGGACCGATATTCAAGGATCGCCTTCCGATGATAATAGGTCATGAATTCGGTGGGAAGGTCGTGGAAGTTGGCAAAGGAGTATCGAAGGAATGGATTGGAAAACTTGTCTCCGTGGTTCCAGCGGTCAGCTGTGGTGAATGTGATTACTGTCTGAGATCGAGAGAGGATCTGTGTCCAAATCTCGGATACTA
>QNAU01000148.1 GCA_003641545.1 Thermotoga sp. | reverse complement strand
TCCAACCCCTGTCATTTCTCACCTCAGATTCACTACCTTTCCCAACCTCGCTGATTCGTAAGCCTTCTCAACCACCCGTGTCGCTTCCAAACCATCCTCCCCAGTTATGAAGAGTTCTTCATCTCTCAAAACTCTCTTCGCAAAGTCAACGAGCAGAGCTTCATCGATGTTCGACCCGTAATACAACCATTCAATTTTCCTTTCCATGTTGTCGTATCTCGTCATGGTTTGCCTGAAAACGTCCACTTCCATTACCCCCTCACTTCCGATGAATCTGAATGTGACATCTCCCCAGTAAGGGTAAGATTTCGGCTTCGACCAACTGCAGTCTAAGGTGACTGGGATGTCCCCAAGTTCGAGATACAGCATTGCGTTATCCTCAACTTCAAGCTCTTCATTTATGTTGTCTCCAACGAATGCCCTGACCCTTTCGAATTCCCTTTTGAAGATCCACCTGAGCAGATCAACCACGTGGACAATGTGATCCATCATGGCACCACCGCCAGCTAATTCGGGATCGGTGAACCATCCAGGTGGAACCTTCCCTCTGTTGGTGGAAATTATCATCAGCACGTTCCCTATCCTTCCTGATTCCAAAACTTGCCTCATCGATTGAACTACAGGTGAATATCTCACAGGAAACGCAGTCCCGATCTTCGTCTTTCTTTCAGCGCAGATTTTCAACATCTTTTCGGCAGTTTCAACGTTCACGGCTATCGGTTTTTCACAAAGTATTGCTTTCACCTTTCCCGCCGTCATTTCCACATGTTCGAGATGTTTAACATTCTCCGAAACTATCACAACCGCTTCCACCTCTTCGAGTAATTCGTTCAAATCCTTGAAAAATCTGACCCCGTAATTTTTCGAAAATTCCAAACCCCTTTCCACGTCATCATCCCAGACACCGATGAATTCGAAAATTGGGTTGTCCCTCAACACGACGACATAACTGTGTGCATGAACATGTGCGGAAGAGATCATACCGATTCTCAACTTTTCAGCCATTCCCATCACCGACCTTCATCTCCTTGACTTCCACGGCGGATCGTATGATCCTCAAGGTTATGTCCAAGGATTTCAACGCGGATTCTGGATCTATCCTCGGTTCCTTTCCCTCCTCTATCCACAGGATGAAATCCCTCATCATCTTTGCGTATGGCACGGGATCGTACGGATAGTCGGAGGAAAAATCTTCGGTGTATATCCATATGGGTGTGGACGAAAGGCTATCAAAGTGAATACACGCTTTTGTTCCAACGACTTCTTCCATGAACCTGAATGGATAGGATGAAGCCTTCACCCACGCTCCTTCTATGTGTGCTATCGCACCACTTTTGAATTTCAACAGTATCTGTGCATAATCGTATTCCATCTTTTCGCCAAAGGATAGCGAGCGCGCGAGAATGTTCTCCACATCCCCGAGAACCCATATCCAGAAATCTATCTCATGTATTGCCAGATCCAGTATCACCCCTCCACTCTTTTTGAAATCCCTGAACCATTCCCCCCAGGAAGGGATCGCCGAACCCCTGAAACTTCTGATGCTCGCTATCTTCCCAAGATCCCCCGAGAGAATCCTATCGCGGATCATCTCGTACTCCGGAAAATACCTGAGAACATGACCAACCATGAATTTCAAGGATCTCTCTTCCTTCAACCTATCGATTATCTCCTCTCCATCCTCTAAACATCTCGCCAATGGTTTCTCCGAAAAGACATGTTTTCCCTCGTCGAAAGCTCTGAGAATCATCTCTTTTCTAACGTGGCTCGGTATAGCTAATATGACTGCATCAACATTTTTCAGCAATTCCTCATAGCTTTCGAAACTCCTTACCTTCCACTTTCTCGCCTTGTCTTTCGATCTCGATTCGTTCGCATCGTAGATACCGACAAAATCTATCAGTCCTTCCGATTGAAGCTGCTTCAACGAGCAGGCATGAATGGTGCCAACGAATCCAACTCCAACCAACCCGACTTTCAGCATGTTCTCCCCCCTTTAACACGCTTCGAGCATGTTCATGAAGACCATCTGCTGGATTCCGAGAAATATCGGATCTATACCCTTGCCGTTGTATATAACGACCGGATACTCCTTGTCCTTCAATCTCATCTTTATTTCCTTCAGTATCAATCTCATCATTTTCTTGTTCACCCTCGGTATCTCACCGTTGAAGGCAAGTATGTCCGGATCGATTATCCTCAAAACTATGGCGAGGGTGAACCCGAGAGTTTCTCTCGTGTGCTTGGAGAGGAAATCACGATGACTTTCTTCTATGATCAATTTTTCGAGTTCCTCGAAATTATCCTTCGGTTTCTTTCTCACCAGAACCTGTCCAATTTCACCCGCCTGACCGTTGGAACCTCTGTGTATCTTCCCATCTTTCAGTATTCCAACACCGACCCCCTTGTCCAGATAAACTGAAACTATGTTGTTGCAGTTCGTCTTTCTGTGAAACCCGATCGCCGATAGGTTGGCATCGTTTTCCCAGAAGATTGGGACCTTCTCCGAATCGATCATCACGAAGGATGGAAGAAGTATATTCCTCCAGCCGTAGAATCGACTGTATATAAGCCTTTTCTCGGAATAGTCGAGAGGGGCTGGTATCGCGAAACCTATCCCGAGAATTCTCCTCAGTTTCTTGCGTTTTATCGTCTTTAAAATCAGTTCGAACATCTCATCGAAGGCTATATTCTGGGATATCTGGATCCTACATGTGAAAGTCCTTTCCCCGGACAGGTTGAATGCATCGAATTTGATCTTTTCATAGGCAACGTGGATTCCGAGTATTTGAAACGCGGATGGGTTTACCACAAGATTCACGGGTTTCCTTCCAATTCTGGAATCACCCGTTCCACTTTCGAGTATCAAGTTCGCATCTATGAGAGTCTTCACATGTCTGCTGATGGTGGCTTCACTCAAATTCAATCTTTTCGCTATTTCGACCCTCGATGTTCCCGGATTCTCCTTTATGAACAGAAATACATCCTTTGTAATCTTTGAGAATCTTTCGAATGGGTTCATCCTTTCACCCTGATATATTTTTTCTTTCTGAAAGAAAGTATAACACAAAGAAGAAGGAAGATCAACGATCGAAAATCATGATGTTGTGAAATCGTCAAAACTTGATCGATTTTGACTCTAAGAATTGAAGAATATACTTCGCCAACGACATATCCTCCTCAAAGGTTATCTTCAGGTTGGTCAATTCTCCACGCGTTGTGTGGATGGGATATCCAAAGTGAAGGAGTATCGAGGAATCATCGGGAAAATCCTCCTTCCCTTCCTCTATCGCCATCTCATGGCACTTCATTATGAGATCGTATCTGAATCCCTGGGGGGTTTGAATCAATCCCAGAGATTCGCGCTTCATAAGACCCAGAACCACACTATCTTCCATCTCGTAGACGGAATCACGTGGTTTCACTATCGGAACACATGAATCATACTTCGAAAGATCTGAAACGACCCTTCTGTAAAGGTCACACGTTGCAAATGGCCTGTTCGCATCATGAATCAAAACAACATCCACATCGCATCTTTCAAGATATTTCAAAGCATTCCAGACGGACAGTTGTCTCGTTCTTCCACCACCGATCAGTTCCACACCGTGTATGTCCTCCATTTCCAATTCGGATATGGCCTCATCCATCCAATCCTCGTTGAAAACCAAGACGATATGATCGAAATTCAAACTCATTGGAACCATGAGAGACCAGATGAACATGGGTTTTCCGTTCATTCTCGCGAACTGTTTTGGCTTATCGTATCCAAATCTGCTTCCTCTACCACCTGCGAGTATCACAATTGCTCTTTTCATCGTTCATCCCCTTTCGCGTGTCCGACATTTCTCATCAACACGAGTGAACCCTTTGGAACACCGAGATAATTCGCAACCACGTCGCATTTCGCCTTCAGGAAGAAGAATATCCTGCGATCATCCAAACCTTCCAATCCCTCGAAATTTCCCTGTCCCTTCGATATTATCAAGTCGGATGATCTCCATATCCTTCTGAAATCTTCGTTCACCCTCT
>QNAU01000147.1 GCA_003641545.1 Thermotoga sp. | reverse complement strand
CGAGCGGTGATTCGAAGGAATCGACCAAGGTTGGAAAAACCAAGAGATTGAAATCCAAGAGGAGAACCGGAATCGTCGAGAAGGAGGGTGAAGCCGGATTTCTCGATGTTCTTCTCGATGTGTCCGAAGAGGAAGCACGCGCCGAAGCTGAGAGAATGGTGAAAGAGGTGGTGGATGCGGGAAATCGTTTTGCAAGGTCCCCAACGCGTGATAACTACAGAAGATACGTTGAGAAGATAAAGAGATTTTTGCAGTATGTCGAGAGAGGATTGTACAGGGTGAGGGATATGCTGGGCATCGAAACGGATGAAAAGAAACTGTACATGGTCGCTGAAATCGTGGATGAAGAGTTGAAAGAGATCGCCAGATTGGTCTTCGAATCGGAGATGAATACCTTGAAACTGGCGGATAAAATCGAAAGAATAAACGGCTTACTTTTGGACTTGTATCGTTGAGAAGGTGATGAAATGAACGCGGTTGATTCCATGATAAAGATACTGAAATCCCCACCGGTTTCCTTGTGCGTGATGTGCGATGATGAATCCATTCTGGAGGAGATGGATGAATGGTTGGTCAATGATTCGAACTTAGGGATTAAAAAATCCGATCTGATGAAAATCGGTGATTGGTGGGGGACCGTGGGAATAGACGATGTGAGGAGGGTGGAAAGATTTCTTCGAACGCCGGCGGAGGGAAGGTTGAAATTGGTTAGAATATTTGGAGCTGAGAACATGAATCAAGAGGCGAGCAACGCTTTCCTGAAAACGTTGGAGGAACCACCGAGAAAAGCAGTTCTAATCCTTTACACACGAAACTTTTACAAATTACCATCGACGGTTAGAAGCAGGGTGATTTTGATTACCGTTCAAAAGCCATCTAGAGATGAGATAATGAGGATTCTCAAGGAAGTTGAAGGGTTGAATGAAAAAAAGATCTGGGATCTGTTCGTCATCTGTAGGATGAGTTATAAGGTTTTAAAATTCTTGAAGAAGAAGGGAAAAATTGATTCTTCATCGTTGAACTTCGATCGACTGGACGATGTTCTCACACCTGATGTTGAGTTGAGGATTTCACTGTACTTCGAAAAATTGTTGTATAGAGTCATCGAATCGAAGAGTGAGGAAGAGATTCTGAACTTATACAATGAGTTCCTCGATCATCTGAAGAAGGTGGAGAAAGATCGGATACATGGAATCGTGAAGAAGTTTTTGAAGTTCATTTCCTACTTTCTTCGAGATTCACTCATGGCTCGTGTTCACGCTGAGCTCATTGAACACAAGGAGTTTTTCGGTTATTTCATGAAATCGGTGCATGATCCAGCGGACATTTTGAATTTCCTGAGAGAACTTAGAACCGTATATGAATCGCAGAGGGGACAGATGGATCATGAACTCGTGATTCTGTGGACCATGCTGAAACTTTGGAAAACATTCAAGAGGTGATGGAAGAATGGGATTGATCGCCAAGGTGTACGGTGTTTCGTTTTTGCCGGTTGGCAGAATAATATATTACTCGGAGAATTTGAATGAATCTAATTCCATAGATGTCGGTGATCTCGTGCTGGCTATGACGGATTTTGGCATCGAGGTTGGGAAGATCGTTGTTGGTCTGAGAGATATGGAAATAGATGAAATAGGATATGAGATAAAGCCGATCATAAGGAAGCTGAATGAGAAGGATATGAAGATTTACAAGAGGAATCTCAGGGATGCCCGGGACGCTTTCTGGGAATGTAGATCACTCGTGAAAAAACACGGATTGGAGATGAAGATACTGCATGCGAGATACACCTTCGACAGATCGCGTTTGATTTTCCTCTTTGGAGCCGAAGGAAGGGTGGATTTCAGAGAACTCGTCAAGGATCTTGCCAAGGAATTCAAAACCAGAATAGAATTGTGGCAAGTTGGTGTGAGGGATGAGTTGAAATTCATGGGAGGGGTAGGTCTGTGTGGAAGGCCAGTTTGTTGCTCCGAGTTTCTGAGAGAATTCGAATCAGTCACCCTCAAAGATGCGAAAAAACAACAGCTTCTCATAAATCCTGTGAAGATATCCGGACAGTGCAGAAGATTGTTGTGCTGTCTCAGATTCGAGAAAGAGATATACGATGAGATCATGGAAGGAATACCCGAACAGGATGATGTGTTCGAATACGAGGGAACGATGTACAGGGTTACCAATGTTAACATATTCACCGGGCTTGTCACAGCTCTGTCGGATGATGGAAGGTTGCTGAAGATACCATTTGAATATTTCAGAAAGGCTAAAATTATTGAATAGATCAGGAGGGAAGTTCGGATCCGATGGATCAGGTTGGAAAGCTTCTCGTGATGTTCGGTATAATACTCGTTACAATCGGAGGGTTGATGATCCTGTTTGGAAAGTTCAACATCCCAATTGGAAGATTGCCAGGGGATATAATCATAAGAAAGAAGAACGTCGTAGTGTATTTTCCCCTGCTGACATCCCTTATTGTGAGTGCCCTGATAACGCTGATTTTATTTGTTATATCCAAATTCAAATGAATTCGAGGGAGGGTGTTCGAGATGAGAAAGAAGATCCTTGTCATCGATGATGAGCCTTCCATAGTGGAGCTGTTAACTTACAATTTGAGGAAGGAAGGATACGATGTCTTGAAGGCATACAGCGCCGAGGAAGCTTTTGAGATAGCCGAGAGGGAATCGAATATAGATCTTTTCGTGATAGATGTCATGCTTCCCGGAATGGACGGATTCGAACTTGCAAGAAGTTTGAAAACGATGGAAAACCACAAGGACAAACCAATGATATTCCTGACAGCTAAGAAGGATGAATTCGACAGGGTTCTCGGTTTAGAACTCGGGGCGGATGACTACATAACGAAACCTTTCAGCGTCAGGGAATTCTTAGCGAGAATAAAAGCAATCTTCAGGCGGATGAGAAGGGAAATACCGATCGAGAGAAAGAAAAAGAAGATAACCGCGAAGGATCTCGAAATAGACTTAGAGAGATACGAGGTGAGGGTGAGGGGAAAGTTGGTCAACCTCACACCGCTGGAGTTCGATCTTCTGAGGTTCCTCGCGGAGAATGAGGGAAGGGTGTTCAGTAGGGATGTTCTTTTGGATGCCCTCTGGGGCTACGATTACTACGGAGACACGAGGACGGTCGATGTTCACATAAGAAGGCTGAGAACGAAGATAGAGGAGGATCCGTCCAATCCAAAATACATAATAACTGTCAGGGGTAAGGGATACAAGTTCAAGGATCCGGGTAAGGAAGATTGAACGGAATGTTCTGGATAATTTTCTCCCTCGTGTCATCGACAGTCGTTTTCTTTCTCTCCCTATCGATCCTATTCTTGAGGAGAAAACTCCTCGACAATGCTTGGTTTCTCTCGGAGGTGGCGGGACTCGTCGGTTTGAGGGGAAAAGAGAAAACGAAACCCATCGTTATTCTCGAAGCCTTGAAGGATATGAAGGAAAATCTCGAGAACAGACTCAAAAATATGGTGTTGAGCGAGCGGAAATGTTTCGACATATTGAACTGTTTGGATGATATAGTTGTGATTCTGGGAGAGAACAAGAAGATAATATTCGCCAACGATGTTGCAAAAAGATTCTTCGGTGAAGAGAGAATAGTTGGAAAGAGAATATCCGAAGTATGTGAGAGTTATGAACTTCTCAACCTTCTGGAGAAATCTTCCGATAAAGACGAACTGAAGGGTGAGATAGCCTTTTACTACCCTTCCAAGAAATTCTACATGGTCACTTTGAAAAGAATATCCAACGGATCGATTCTTTTGGTGATAATGAAGAACATAACGCGTGAGAAGATGCTCGACAAGATGAAGAAAGAATTCATAACGAACATATCACACGAGCTTAAAACCCCGTTGACTTCCATACATGGGTATGCTGAAACCTTGTTGGATGGTGGATTGGAAGATGTGGAAAACGCGAGGAAATTTCTAAGCACTATACTCGAAGAATCCTCCAGATTGTCGAGGCTGATAAACAACCTTCTGGATCTTGAAGAGATGGAACACGGCGAGGTTGGAATGGATATGGAGGAGATAGATCTGTCGAGGGTGATAGACAGG
>QNAU01000146.1 GCA_003641545.1 Thermotoga sp. | reverse complement strand
ATATCAGACCCATGATAAGACACCACCATGAGAGATGGGATGGAAATGGATATCCGGATGGTCTGAAGGGTGAGGAAATACCACTCGGATCGAGGATAATAGCTGTTGTGGATGTTTTCGACGCTCTCACGAGCGATAGACCTTACAGGAGGGCTTTGGATGTGGACAAAGCGATAGGGATGATAAAAAGAGAAATGGAAGGATACTTCGATCCAAATATAGCGAGAAAATTTTTGAGGATGTTCGAAGAACTCGAGTATCCCCTGTTACATCGAAAATCCCCCCACCACGAAGGGTGAGGGGATTAAACTTACTCGGTGTCTATTTCAAAACATTGTGTGGAGTCGGTCAGATGTTCACATGAATCCGTTGCCGTGAATTCCAAACATATGTTCACACCGCTTGTTGATGGAACTGTTATGGTTCCTTCAATTTCGACCGTTTTCGATATGGGTGAAACTTTATATTTCGTTTCCAATGTTCCAACACCCGAATATTTTACAATCGTCGCATCTTTTACAAATCCGTTGTCCGTGAAGGTAGCGAGAAAGCTTACCACCGTGGATGTTAAGGTATTCGGTATGTTGTGCTGAAAGTTTGGCTCTCTCGTATCCAGCCATATCGTTTGAGTGACCTGCGATTCATTTCCAGCCCAATCGATTACGCGCAATTCCACCTCAACTTCCTCGTTGTCGAAGGTCTTGGGAATATCCAGAGTGATGGTGGAATTCTCAGCCTTCGGCACCCCAATTAGGGTTGCATCGTCAACCGTTATGGTTGCACCTCTGAAATTGGCATCGGTTGCGGTGTAAGTCGCTGTGAAATTTCCACATGAGGAGGACGGAACGCTCAGGAATGCTTCCGGTGAAGTTTTATCCACGGTGATGAAGGAGATGATCCTCGAAACGAATCCGTTCGAATCCGTGGCGACAACACTCGCACCAAATGTTCCTTCCACATTCAAGAAGTCCTCTCTCTCGAATGTCTTGTCATTCTCAAAGCTCGTCTCCTCCAGATGCCCACCCGGATACTCGAAGTATCTGTAGAGGATGAACGTGGAACAATCGCTGACCTTGAATCTTCTGTAAACATCGTGACCTGTGAAAACGAGGACCAATATGGATGGTGAATCATCCGTCACCCATTCCAAATCTTCGACTTCCAACGTTATCTTCGGTTGTTTAGTATCCTGCACCTCAACCGTTTTCGTTTCGGATGCGGATTTACCGAATTCATCGAAGAATACGACCGTGATGGTGGAATTGCCAACGTATGGATGGAACGAGTAAGTTCCACTCGGTGAATCGAGAACCACGGATGATGACACCACATCTTCCGAGATATCGTGGTATTTCATCAACAAGGTTCCGGTTGTAAGGTTGGTGTCCGTTGCGATCCATTCAACCACGAGATCATCGCAACATTCGTGGGTTGAAGGAACGGTTAAACTCACCGTTGGAGGATGATTCTCCACCACATGGAATACAACGGAATCTTCCCCTATTGGATCACCATCACCATTTACGAAAGCCAAGGCTTTCAAGAGATAATCACCTTGGTCGAGAACCCCCATGTCCCAACTGAACGGTTCGGTGTGATCTTCGAGAAAATCCACGTTGATCATGTCTGGATACCTGTACAATTCGAATCTGACCATGTTCACGTTCTCGTCCACATCGGCAGATGCTATCACATCCTGTTCCGTCGAAAATCTCTCACCACTGCTTGGATTGGTTATGACGATTGCACTCTCTATGACTTGCACTTCTTTTCGTTCACTCACTTCGCTCAGTCCATCGGTCACCGTCGCCTCAATGGTGTACGTTCCGGCCAACGTGGTGAGAAAGGTGACGACGGTACCGGTTTCATCGAAGTTTCCATCTTTTACAGTTGCACCATCGGGAGATTTCACGACGTACTCTCCGTTGAGCTGATCTTCATCCGGATCATGCACGCTTATGCTCGCGGTGATGCTCTGTCCAACAACCACCAAATTGGCGGATAGAATGATTTCCATCGTCGGTGGGTTGTTCTCCACAACTGTGAAAGAACCTTCCTTCGTATCCGTTGCCCCTTTCTCATCCCTGACCGTGGCTACAACGATGTATTCACCAGCCTGATTCGGTGAATAGTTGAATTCATTCTGATGACTCGTGTAAACCTTCATGTTTCCCTTGAATATCTCGGTCTCGTATTCCAAAGCGTCGTTGTCCTCATCCTCAGCCTCGATCCTTATGTTCACCACTTGCCCTACCTTCAAATTGGTGGGATTTATTATGAGATTCAGTATCTTCGGAGCGTGGTTGAAGAACGAAGAGCTACAGGATGAAAGGATGAACAAAATGGAAACAAGGATCAAAACAAGAATGAAGCCCTTCCTCATCTTTGTCCTCACCCCTCGTTGATGAAATCTTCACTTCCTACAGTTATTTTTTTGTATCCACAAACAAAAATCCCCCACCCAAATGGGCGGGGGATCATTGTTATCTTGGGACGAATTATCTTCCGGGTATTGCGTTTATTATACTATCAGCTTGGCGTTCATTTTGTCCTTTGTTGTTGACCACATCATAGGCTGTTACAGTTATCGTTGCGTTGGTTATAGTTGCGTCATCTCCTCCAACATCGGTGGTCCATTTGACACAGTTGCGATCTGCTTCTGAACCATCACACCAGGTTGGATTTGAAACATCCACCGTTCCGGTAGAACCACCATCATCTGCCACCTCAAGGAAGTCAACCGTTGGCCATTCTTGCACAGGTTCGTGGAACCAAACCTTTACCCACTTGTTTCTGACGGATAGTTCGAATCTTGTTACAATCGGTCCACAATCGTCTATCTTGAATACTCTACTTATTTCATCTGCATAGGAGCATCCACATCCAGCGTCTGTTGCTCTCAGAGTAAGTCTAACCATCACCTCAGTTCCAGCAATTCCTGTCACCGTGCCCGGAATTGTTACCTCTGGGAGTGGATTGTTTATATCGGGTACTGCCGGTTTGTAGGTGTAAACCAGACCTATCAAGTTTTTCACCGAATTACCAGCTACATCAGTTGCTGCAGAAATCGTAGCAGCCACATCGCTGATTTTCGCCCTATCTCTCACAATTCCGACGAATGTGGATGTAAGTGGAACCACTCCAGAAACAGATGCTATTTCAAGATCCATGTACCCTATCATGTTGTTTATCCAGACATACTTCACCTTTTCATCTACTCTTCCAGAACAATCTTCAACATGTATCTTGATTGGAACTCTCTCACAATCAAATTTGCCTATGGTGTATGTTGCACCTAATGGCCCAAATGCTGTCTTTGGCGATAGATTCATCGATTCGGTTCCGGGAACGCTTATCCAAGCTTCCTTGAAGTTATCGTGTCCATCACTGCCTGGGCAGGCTGAACCATCGCATGCGTAATAGTCTATATCATACTTTCCAATGTAATCTTCACACAGATAATCGAAATAGGTGGTGAAAGATGCGCTTGGATTGTTGAGATCAACGATTATTGATCCCCACAAGTTAGAAAGTCTTGAGAAGTAATCCCATGCATATACATCTAAATCCAATTCTCCTTCGTAATTGTTACCACCCACTGTGAGTTTTCTGCATTCCTGGCACTCACATTCTTCTTCACCGCATTCACAGCTCTCGATGTTGTATCCAAAGCTGCTTCCAGAAATAAGAATATCTTTTCCCTCTATTCCACAATCTTTTATCGTCAATGTTCCGGAAACTGGCTCCTGGAAGCACCATCTACCGAAATAAATAACTGGTAAAACATTGGATGTGTGCGTCGATTTTCCATCAACTTCGAGAGTTATCTCTGGAACCTTGGTGTCCTTAACTGAGAATTGGACATGTCCCTGATTGGTCGCATCGTATGTATCCGTTGCAATCCAGAGCATGTAACCGGGGCGATCGTAGGTTCCACCAAGACTAAGATCCTTCAATTTTGGAACGAATTTGATCACACCAGTTGCCGCGGTTGCACATACGGAGGAATGTGCCGTTGAGACATCCCAGAACCATTCGTCACCAACATCAGGTTGCTTTCCATACCAGAAGTAGAAACAAACTT
>QNAU01000145.1 GCA_003641545.1 Thermotoga sp. | reverse complement strand
TTCTCCCTTGGTTATCTCTTCACATTCCACGTGTCCCTTGGTGTTCGGAGCATTTCCGTAGGCTTCATTCACAACGTTGGCTTTGGTCCTGTCCAACGCTATCACCGTTGATTTAGCCAATCCCTTCGCACCTTCCCCATCGAGGTGCAGGACCTCTCTGACATCGATGAGATCATCCTCCATTCCTTTTATCTTTGTCAAAAGTTCACCGGACGAGTTCTCTTTCAACCACAACGACATCTCAACCTTCAATCTTCCGACCCTGGTTTTCGTTATTTCGAAAGAATTGTAGAATTTCCCTCCTTCTTCCACGACCGCGCGTGTTATGGATACCATGTTTATTCCCTTCTCACCGTGGAAGTGTTGATCTTCATATTTGACAAAGGCACCTTTACCTATCTTGAAATTCATGAAAGCTTCATGTGTGAAGTTTTCTCCCCATGGAAATGAACAATGTGAGATAAAATTGACCTTGGCTCCATTTCCAACGGTTATATCGAGTTCCACAATTTGTTTCCCTTCCTTCCCAATGTATCCCGTGCAGACATGTATGGGAAAAGCGGGCTTGATGTTGTCTTCTATCACGATCTGTACCTTCACCCTGTCATCGCTTTCGCGTGGGACAACCTTCACTCCCTCGATGTTGTTCAATCCTATGACTTTGTTTCCACTTATTATGACGGAGGCAATCTTCCCATCCAAAAGGTTTGAAACATTTCCACCGCTCTTTTCATATGCCTTGGCTATCATTTCGAACTCTTTGGAATAATCCTGAGTCATCATCCGTATCACCTCATCCGTTCACCGGTATGTTGATGTGATCGCATCTATCGCATTTTTCCTTGTAGTATTCCACGAGTTTGTCAGATTCACCCTTCATCAATATGACACCACTGCATATCAGGTAACCTTCATCCATTCTCTTAGCAATCTCCTCACGATGAGTTATCACTATGACACTGCTTCTCTCACTGACGAGCCGTTCTATCACATTGACTATCATATCTATGGACATTATATCTATTCCGGAATCCGGTTCATCCAGTATGACGTATCTCGGTTTGAGTAAAAGCAAAGATGCGAGTTCTATCCTCTTTCTCTCTCCTCCGCTGAGATTATCATCCACGTATCTGTTCATGTACAGAAAGGGTGAAAGGTTGACAGCAGAGAGGGCTCTCATCACATCCTCATCCGATACTTTGAGCTTTCCTCCGAGTTTCAGATAGTCGGAAACCTTTATACCCTTGAACCTCACAGGTTCCTGCCATTGGAAACTTATCCCCCTCTTCGCTCTTTCATAAACGGGAAGATCCGTTATATCCTCATCATCGAGGTAGATTCTTCCCTCGGTTGGCTTGTAACCTTCCAATCCCATTATTATGTTAGCTATACTCGTTTTTCCTGCACCGTTGGTTCCAAGTATCACGTATTTTCTGTTTTCGCGAAATTCCATGTTCAAGTTGGTTAATATTCTCTTCCCATCCACGACATAACTCACATTCTCAAGTTTCAGCAATTCGATTCCTCCTTCTGTGAATTTTTTTCTCTTCGTTTCACCATCTTCAACAGATCCACCTTCCTCTCATCACCTCTCACCAACCTCTGGATATTCTCCCTGTGCTTGTAGATGGATATGCCTGCGAGAGCAAAATAGAGTATTGGAATGGATGTTCCTCCGAAGAATATCAGGGATAAAACCGCAACCGTCAGCAATCCTATCAGAGAAGCTATGGAAACTATCTTGGATATGAGAACGATTGGGATCCACACCGCTAAGAAAACCCAACCGAGATAGGGGGTTATTCCGAATATGCCCCCAACGGTCGTTGCAACTCCCTTCCCGCCTTTGAATTTCATGAAAATTGGATAATCGTGTCCAAGAACGGCGGACAGCAAAGCCAAGAGAGAACAATCCAATCCGAGAACTTTTCCCACGATCATGGCTGGCAATAATCCTTTCAATCCATCCAATATTATGCACAGAACGCCATATTTCAAACCAAGAGCTCTCATCACATTCGTGCCACCTACGTTGCCACTTCCGATCTTCCGCACATCCACCCCTTTCAACTTCGGGATGATGTAGCTGAAGGGAACGGAACCGAAAAGATAAGATATGATCATGACAAGGATTATCTTCGTCAAGGCTTCACCTCCGTTGTTTGAATCTCACGACGATGGGTGAACCTTCAAACGAGTCTATCATTCCTCTGACCATGTTCTCAATCTTCCTCTCATAGTTTCCATTCACCAACTTTGCATCGTTCACGAAGAAGAGAAAGACCGGTGGTTTAACCTCAACCTGGGATCCATAGTATATCTTCAATCTCTTTCGTTTCGTGGATGGTGGAGGATTCAGAAGGAGAAATCTTCTCAACGCCACGTTGACAACACTGGTTGGTATTCTCCTCGTGTAAGATCCATAGACCCTGTTCACACTTGGAATGATCTTTTCAACGCCATATCCCGTTTTCGCGGAGGTAAAGATCAATGGGGAATACCGAATGAAATACAGCCTTTCCTCGAATTCTCTTTTCAGAATATCCGCTTCACCCTCTCGCAGGAGATCGGATTTGTTGAAAAGAACGATGGACGCCTTTTTCCTTCTCTCTATCAACCCCGCTATCTTTTGATCCTGCCTTCTCACGCCATCAACGGCATCCAGAACCAGCAAAACGACATCCGCCCTCTCTATGGATCTAACCGCCCTCAGAATCCCGTAAGATTCGACCGTCTTCATTTCCACCCTGGATTTTCTCCTCATCCCAGCTGTATCGATGAAGATATATTTCTTTCCGCCTATCACCGTGGAATCATCTATCGAATCCTTCGTCGTCCCGGGAATCGATGTAACTATCGCCCTTTCCCTGTTCAGTATTCTGTTGAAAAGGGAAGATTTTCCAACGTTCGGTCTTCCAACTATCGCAACCTTTATGGCTTTTTCATCTTCCTCCACATCCTGCTGTTCGATGCTGGAACTTTTTGATAACAACCCCATCCTCTCCAGTTCCTCCGTTATTCTGTCAAGTAATTCACCGATGCCTCTGGAATGAACGGCGGATATCTCTATCGGATCTCCGAAACCCAGAGAATAAAGATCCGGCAGGATATATCTTCTGAACCTTTCAAGGTTCTCCGTTTTGTTTGCAACTAAGAGGACTTTCGTTCCCGTCTTTTTCAACATCTCAGCTATATCGAGGTCATCCGAGGTTATGCCTTCCTTCCCATCGACGAGAAAGAGTATGAGATCCCCGTTCAATATGTGTGATACCGTCCTTTCCCTCGCCTTGCGTGTGATTTCATCGTCCTTGAGTATTCGAGTTATACCCCACGTATCCACCAACATGATCTTACCGCCGTTCAGATCCGCAAAATCGTATATGGTGTCTATGGTCACTCCGGGTTTCTCATCGACGATGGACTTTCGATAACCGACTATTCTGTTGAACAACGTTGATTTACCAACGTTGGGTTTACCCACTATGAGAACAACCGGTATCCTCTCATCCATACTTTTCCTTCAAAAACTCCTCCAAGGTCAGGGTGGATCCAGCGTGTTCCTTCATGTATTTTTCGTATTCCTCCCTCTCCTTCTCCAGCTGTATTTGTTTCATCGATATGACCATGTTCCTCGTGTCGTTCTCAGGGTTGTAAACCATCCTTATGATCTTCGCCTCTATTTTTTGGCCTATCTGTAGAATGTCTTCGATCTTTCCAACCCTATCCATCGATACCTGCGAAACCGGTAGGAAAGCTTCTATTCCATATCCATCTATCATGACGAATGCTCCCGTGTCTATCATTCTCACGACCTCACCGCTGACTTTGTCACCCACCCTCAGTTCCTCCGCCACCTTCTTCCATGGATCTTCCCTTGCCCTCTTCAAGCTCAATCCGAGTTTTCTCTTCTCCTTATCCATGCTCAAAACCACGCATTCAACTTCCTGATCCATTTCAACCAGATTTTCGACGTTGTCCACGAAATTCCATGAAAGCTCGGAAACATGAACAAAACCACTCACCCCATCTTCTATGTCCACTATCACACCTATTGGAAGCACCTTAGTTATTCTTCCCTTCACCTTCGT
>QNAU01000144.1 GCA_003641545.1 Thermotoga sp. | reverse complement strand
TGGTAATTCCATCCTCTTCACAATCTCCTATTCACACCTCCCAATCTCACCTCACGATCATCATTCATCGCGGATCTATTATACCAAAATCATCGAATGAGCTCATATTCCTTAGAATCGAGATCAACGATCAATTTCACATCCCAACCTTCCTCTTTTCGTTCCGTTCCGTATCTTCTGATCTCATAACGCATTCTCTCGGATATCGGATTCTCAACCCTTGATCTCCCGCCGAGAAGTTTCAAAACATCTTTCAGTATTTTCTTCCCTGAATCATCTATCAATTCTAAATCATCGCTCACAACTATCATGTTGTTTAAAATTCCCGCGGTGTAGGCGTAGATCTTCCTCTCATTTTCACCCATCTCTATTTTTTCGCTTCTCAGAAGGAGACAATCCGGATCGTTGATCCACAATCTTTCGTTCATGAAATACCTCGTTATCGCATTCCTCAAGGCATACTTTGCAGATGGTTCACCTGTATCCGGAAGATCATCTCCCCAGAATGGCGCTGTGTCCGGTCCAATTCTCATTCCATCAACGTATCCCACCGATGGAAGAAGTGGGGCACCACATCCAAGCACAAAAGAGTCACCAACTGCCTTCCGGATGGTTTCCATTCCCATCCTGAAAGCCTGAATTGGAGTCACACTTTTTCGCCTCTTACCAGGGATCGCACCTACGAAGAGAAAATCTATCTTGAAATATCTGTAGCCAAATCCTCTGAGGGATCTGAAAAGTTGGAAAATCCATTCGAGAACATCCTCGTTCGTTAGATCCAAAGCGTATATATCCTTCCCCCAACTTCCACATGCTTTCTTTTCTTTCCCATTCTCAGTGACGATCCAATTTGGATGTTTCTCGAGCAATTTTGAACTCTCCGATACACCGAAGGGTGCGAGCCATATTCCAGGTGTATAACCCTCATTCGTTATCTGTCTCGATATCTCCTCCAAGGTTGGGAATCCATCACGGGTGCTGAACCAGTCACCTATATCCGTTTCGTAGGCGTCATCTATCTGGAACACATTGAAAGGAAAATATTTTGCGAGTTTCAAATTCTTCACCACGTCCTCCCACTTCAAATCGAGGTAATAATGATACCAACTGCACCATCCTATTGGGGCTTTTCTCATGTGGAACACACCGTTTTCCTCCGCGGAGAGTTCGGCATACCTTTCCAGCAGTTCAGGAAGGTTCGCACCCTCGAGAATGACGAATCGCTCGATTCTTCTGTAATCTTCGAAGTGAACGTCGAAATAATCGAGATATCCCACCATGGAATCATCTTCCACAGTGAAGAAAGGATGCGCAACCTCGGATGTGAGAAAACCATAAACTTTATCCTCAGTTATCACCATGTAATCCGCACAGAATTTCTCGATCAATGAATCTGAAACAGGTGTATCCCTGTATTTCCAATCATCAGATGGGAGAGTCAGCACTTCTTCCCTTGGATTCACAACCTTGAACGGACTCCAAGATTGCCATCCTCCGGATAGAACCTTTTTCGGCAAATCAAACCTTATAACCTCCAGCCGACCTGGCTTTCCTTTGATGTATCCATCTATTTTCCAACCCAGTTGGATTTTCTCAGCTCTCCATTTCAGTTCACAATTTCCAACTTTGAGTGAGAAATCCCTTTCTGCGAGCTTTCTTCCGAACACCTCCATTGTTGAAATTCTCCTTCTCAGATCTTGAAACGTCCCGTCATCTCTTTCAGCTTGTTAGATATCTCTCTTATCCTACCCGTGGCTTCTCGTATCTTTTCCATGGATTGAACTTGATTCTTTATTTCATCAGTTATACTCTCAACACGGTTCACCATACCGGTTATCGATTTCGTTGCGTTGTCCATCGCACTTGCCATCTCCTCCGTTGCGGCGCTCTGTTCCTCCGCCGACGATGCGGTGGTATCTATCATGGCGGATATTTCATCCACCCTGTCCAGAATGTTCTTGAGCTTTTCTTTCACTATCTCACCCTGATTCGCAGCCTCTTCAACGACTCCCCTTATCTCGTTCATGCCTTCGTTGGCATCCTCAGCAGATTTTCCAATCTCCCTCAGGATGGATGAGATGTTCTCGGTTGCGTTCTTACTTTCCTCCGCAAGTTTTCTTATCTCGTCTGCAACCACTGCAAATCCTCTTCCAGCCTCCCCCGCACGTGCAGCCTCTATCGCAGCATTCAAAGCGAGCAAGTTGGTCTGCTCCGCTATGGAGGATATCGTTTCAACGATCTGTTCGATGTTCTCCGTCTCGCCGACAAGCTTTTTCATCCTATCGACGAGTTCTTGGGTCTTCTCCCTAACATTTTCAATTATCTCAACTATCTTTCTGACACTTTCATCTCCCTCGTTCGCCGACTCTCGAACACTGGTAGCCTTATCGGACAGATCCTGCGCGGATTTGGAAACATTCTGAGCCGATGCAGCGACTTCCTCTATTCCGGATGATGTTTCCTCTATCGATGCGGATACATTCTGAGCCTCCGTGTTCACCTGCTCCGCATCCTCATAGAGTTTCTCGCCGGATTCTGTTATTCTTTCCGCCGCATCCATGAATTCGTTCGACATACCATCCAAGTCGGATGAATATTCTTTTATCTCGTTCATCATGTTTCTGAAGTTCGAGATCGTTTCATTCAACACCTTCGATATATCTCCGAGTTCATCTTTACTCTTTATCTTGCATTCTATTCTGAGATCACCTTTCGAGAACTTCTTCAGGGTGTCTATCATCATCGATATCGGTTTCAGGATTGTCTTTCCGAAGATCCAAGATATCAAGACAACTATTACAGCTATCACCGCAAAGTATATTAGGGACAGCCTGAACAATCTTTTCATCGTTCCCATGGCTTCAGCTTCATCGATCTCAGCTAAGAGAGCCCATTTGAAATTTTCGAAATCCAAAGGAATGTATGCACTGAGAACGGGGACATTCCTGTAATCTCTGGTTATCATCCAACCCGTTTCACCATTTAATGCTCTTTTCACCGGTTCGGTCTCAACCTTTCTCTTGAGTATGGTCGATTCTTTTGAGAATCTCGAATCATTCCTCATGAGAAAATCTTCACCGACGAGATATGTTTCTCCCGTTTCTCCCATACCGCTTCTTTCCTGCATGATGCTGTCTATCTGGTCTATCGGTATCTGTATCACGAGGTATCCTATCAGCCTTCCATCCTCATCCTTCATGGCACAACCCATGAAAGCTGCGGGGGCATTGTGAGAAGGTGCGTATGGTCTGAAATCAACCATGTGAACCTTATCATCCTTCAATTTTCCCAAGGTTCTCACGAGATCTCCCAAATTTGTGTCCTTCCATTTTCCATTCAGTATGTTCGTCGCGAAATCCCTTCTCTTGAAAACTGTGTAAACTATATCCCCGTCTTCCGCTATCAGGAATATATCGTAGTATCCGAGTGTTTTCAGCACTCTCCTCAAATTTTGATGGTATTTTCTGTGAAGTTCGTCGTATTCTTTCAGAAATGCTCTTGTCTTCTCATCGAGCGATGATATCTCATCGATGGAAACGAGGTTGTCCTTTTTCCCGATGGGATTCGGATTCATGTCTATGTAAACCTTCTGAAGGAGTTGGACAACTTCTTCATCCCCAATTTCCTTCACCATCTTAATGTATGCATCTTCAAAATCGATCAACATTTTTTTGAAGCTGGGATGATGGGCTCTGAGATAGACGGCTTTTTCTAAGTTTCCAAGGTATTCCCTCAACCAATCCGCCTTGATATTTCTGACCGCAACGAGTTTCTCCGCGAAACTGTTCAAAAGAGCCTTTGATGATATCCTCGTGTTTATGAAGAAGATGACGAGAAGAGGTATGAGAGAAATCAAAAGCATCAGAAGAGGTAACTTGAGCTTCAACTTCATCTTTCTCACCCCAATCGGTCATTGTATTCGTGTGAAAATCACCAAAATTTCTAACAGGATTTTTTCAGCTTTTCCAAATTCTCATTGCGTATGCCATCACGCATGGCAGACTTGACAGCTTCGGATAATACCTTCAATCCTTCCTCAGTCAGTGGATTTCCGACGGGTAGATCCGTTTCTTTTCTCATAATTTCAACACCT
>QNAU01000143.1 GCA_003641545.1 Thermotoga sp. | reverse complement strand
TCTTTGCACTGTCAGAATTCAAATCATGTCATCTGGAGTTAAAAGAATCAATCTGTCGGAACGTAGGCTCAAAAGTTCCTCGGAGAATCCACTCTTTGAAAATATTATATACCTAATGTTCCGACCATCCGTGTTCAGATATTTTGAGGTCTCCACCAAAGTCAGGTAAGTCTCGATACCCACTTTCTTATTCTCCCATTCGCATTCTCCGAGGAGTAGATTTTCCTTGTCATATGCAACTATATCTATTTCGAAAGTTAGTCCTTTCTTTCCGGGGATCTTTCCCCAGCTCTTTCCCACAACCTCGGGAATGAAACCAGCAACCTCTGGATTCTGGGATACGTATTCCCTGCAGATCTCCTCGAAAGCTAATCCCATGTAATTCGGAAAAGCCATGTATATTTCTTCAACCGCCTTCTCAGGGTCATATTCCACCATGTTTTTCTTCCTGTATATCGTGTGAAAATAAAAGCTGTAATATCTATCGGCGATCTTATATTTCTTCTTGCGCTTTTTACCAGTCAGTAGGGGTTCTTCGAACTTTAAAATCTCATACTCATTTACGAGTTCATCCACATATTTCGAAAGTCTGTGACTATCTATTCCTGTGAGATCACTTATCTCCGACAATGTTTTAGAGCTTCCTCCAATCGCTTCCAGTATGGAAAAATAGGTTCTATGCTCAGAACCAAATTCCGTTATCAGTATGTTTTTTACTTCATCTCGAAGAGGAGCAAAAGCATCAACAAATGTGTTGAATATGAGTTCTTCGAAGGGTTTCCTGTTTTCAAATAGCCATAGATACTGCGGTATGCCACCAACGGTGGCATATATTTCCAACATCTCGATGGGAGTGTATCCAAATTCTTTCAACATGTTCATGGAATCTTTCACGCTGAAAGGTTTCAAATTGATGAGATAATCTTTTCTACCAAATAATGGCATTTTTTCATCCACGAAGATCTTTTTGATGAGTCCAACATACGATCCGATCACGATCAATTTTGGGTTGCTTTTGACATCATCCCAGGCACGTTGAAGTGCATAAAGTATTCCGTGATTCACTTTGTAGAAATTTTGGAATTCATCAAATATAACTATTTTGTTCTTTTCAAATAAATCGAGGAAGAAATCATACCAGTTAGTGTATATACCCTTGGATATTCTCAAACTCATTTCTCGTAGGAGAGATTCGCTTCTTTTGACTTCGACGAAGAAGTAAAGTGCATCATTTCCAAATACTCTTTTGATGAGCGTGGTTTTTCCAACCCTACGTCTTCCGTATATGACCACAAATACCTTCCTGTTGAATTCCCTTATCTTTTTTAGAAATCTTATTTCCCTTTCCCTGTTGTAGAATCTCATATTTTCACCCCGAATATTATTATACTATTCAGTAGTATACCATAAAGTATATTTATTGTTGATGGTGTTCGTTTTTACTTCCGGCACCGGAAGTTACTTCCGATACCGGAAGTGATATAATAAACCAGGGGTGATAAGGATGTTGTTTTCATTAACGCCAAAGAACAAGAAGGAAGAGCTCTTCGACAGGGAAGAGGAATTAGAACAGTTGAAAAGCGCCATTCGTATTTACCCCATGGTGATCATAACGGGTTTGAGAAGGGTGGGGAAATCATCGCTCATCAGAGTTTTTCTGAACGAAAACAAATTTCCATACGTCCTGTTGGATGGAAGGGTAATTTACGAAAGATCGGCTGGAAATATCACACGTTCAGCGTTGGTACACATGTTGAAAGATGAATTTTCTAAATTCTCACGCTTTCAAAAGATTTTCAGTTTGTTGAAAAGGATAAGGGGGATAAGCATTGCGGGAAATTCTGTTGAAATAAATCCAAGCGAATTTGATCTTCTGACCACGTTGGAAAGATTGAATGGATTCGCAAGCAAGGAAAAAACATATTTTGTGTTGTTCTTCGATGAAGCACAGTATTTAAAATCCTACGGTTCACGAGGTGGAAAAGATATACTCGCACTGTTGGCTTACGTGTACGACAACTTTGAGAACGTGCGAATGATAATCACAGGCTCGGAAGTGGGAGTATTGCACGATTTCTTAAAATTTGATGATTACGATTCACCGTTGTACGGAAGATCCGTATACACCCTCTCAGTTAAGCCCTTCAATTTCGAAAAATCTGTGGAATTTATAAAAAGAGGTTTAGAAGAGGTGGGAAAAGAATTAAATTTTGTTCCAGAAGAGGTGGTGCGGAAAATAGATGGTATACCAGGTTACCTCGTGCTTTTTGGTGTGAAATACCTTGAAACAAGGAACGCTGAAAAAGCGTTGGAAGAGGTATATCAAACGATGAGAGTACTTTTTGAAAAAGAATTAGCCGAGCTTGAAAGGAAAAGTAAACGCTACACCATGATACTCGAATTCATATCATCCGGAATAAACACCTGGAAACTCTTGAAGAGATACTTATTTGCAAGGAATGATCCCATAAGTGATTCGAGGTTATACACATTGCTGAAAAATTTGGAGAAGATGAATCTGATCGAAAAGACCCCTCAAGGATACAAAATCATCGATCCAATATTGGAGGAGATACTGAGAAGATGATGTGAAATTCTGTGAAGAAGTTACCGAGTTGGAAATGATAATCCCGTATTTTTCCAAAATTCTCGGACTAATTTAGAACATTTCTTCCAAAATTCTCGTATTATGATAGAATAAAGATGAATACATGGATACAAAGGAGGATAGGATTGTTCATCAAGAGGGGGATACTTTCGGAAATACGGGATCATCTTTCAAAACCTGAAATAACAGTGATAACGGGACCACGCCAGAGTGGTAAGACAACCCTTGTAAGGATACTTGAGGAGGAATTAAAAAAAGCAGGGAAAAGTACAATGTATTTTAACCTCGACATAGAAGAAGATTCGATCTACTTCAGATCCCAGATGAATTTTTTGAGAAAAATCAAACTTGAAATTGGGGAAGAGGAAGGATTCATCTTCATAGATGAAGTTCAGAGAATAAAAAATGCCGGTATATTCCTCAAGGGATTGTATGACATGAACCTTCCGTACAAGTTCATTGTAACAGGATCAGGTGCCATAGATCTCAAAGGAAAGATACAGGAATCACTCGTTGGAAGAAAGAGAATATTTGAACTTGACACCATCAGCTTCGAAGAATTCGTCAACTACAGGACCTCATATAGATATGAAGAAAAACTCGAGGATTTCTTCGAAGTTGAGAAAGAAAGAACTCTCAACTTCCTGGATGAATATCTTCAATTTGGAGGTTATCCAAGAGTTGTAACGGAGGAAACGGCAAGGGAAAAGCACCAGGTGATAAGGGAAATATTCAACAGTTATTTGGAAAAAGATGTCACCGGTTTACTCAGAGTCATGAAAGTTCACAGTTTTTCACTGTTGATAAGAACTCTCGGTATCTTGGTTGGAAGGATTCTGAACTTCTCGAATCTTTCATCTCTGACTGGTATATCTGAGAAGACGTTGAAGGAGTATCTGTATTACCTGCAGAGAACTTACATAATAGACTTGATAACACCATTTTTCACCAACAGGTTGAAAGAACTTGTCAAAACTCCCGTGTGTTATTTCAGAGATATAGGTATGAGAAATTACGCTGCGGGAGAATACGGGAATGTTAAAGACCATGGCTTCGTTTTCCAGAACTTCATATACCTAAGGTTGAAGGAACTCTCGCGGAGATATGATTTCACCATTCATTATTGGAGAAGTAAGGATAAAGCAGAAGTCGATTTTGTCCTCAGAAAAGGTGAGAAGCTTCTTCCCGTTGAGGTTAAATGGCATGTTGGAAGAGTTATTTCGATTCCAAGATCCCTCAGGAGTTTTATGAATAGATATGATCTTGATCTTGCCCTCATTGTGACTTTGAATTCTCATGCTCATCTTGGCCATGGGAAAACTGATATCATGATACTTCCCTTCCATGAAATAGATAGCCTTGTTGAAGAATATTTTAGATAATTTCTGCGGTTTGCTATAATCCACATGGAGGTGAGATTCTGTGAAGAAGTTACCGATAGGAGTGAACGATTTTGAGGAGATGATAGAAAGAAATTATTACTTCGT
>QNAU01000142.1 GCA_003641545.1 Thermotoga sp. | reverse complement strand
TGAATCCTCGAAGATTCGAAAGGATAAAAAGGAAATTGAGGGAGGTCTGGAGATGATATTCTTCGGGAAGAGGGAAGTAAAAGTCATAGAGCTGGTGAAAAAGCATGTTCAAGCGGTGGACGAGGTCATTAAATCCTCCATGGAATATTTGAACCTCGTCATGGAGGAGAAGGAAGAACAAGCCAGGGAGTTGGCAAACAGGATAAGAGAGTTGGAGAGTGAGGCAGACAAGTGGAGGAGAGAAACGGAGAGTGAGATGTACAGTGGTGCGTTTCTGCCGAATTTTAGGGGGGACATACTCGGAGTGATAGAATCCGTTGATGACATAGCGAACACAGCTGAAAGCATAGTCGATATGGTTGACCTTCAGGGAATGAAGATACCGGAATTTTTGAAGGATAAGTTCAGGGAACAGTTCAAAAAATCTTATGAAACATTCGAGAGCCTCAGAAAAGCCTTAGAGATATTCTTCGAGAATTTCCAAGAATCGCAGAAATACATCATGGAAACTGAGAAGATGGAACATGAGGAAGATAGAATAGAGAGGGAAATCATCAGATCGATATTTTCTTCCGAGAAATTGGATCTGGCTGAAAAACTCCAGTTGAAGGAACTGGTCAGGAAGATAGGTGACCTTGCCGATAAGTCTGAGGATGTTTCTGACAGGTTGGAGATATCGATCTTGAAGAGGAAGGTATGACATGGAATGGGGAAGGAAGGAGAAGTTTTCGAGGAACTCGTGAGAATCATGGAGAAGTTGAGATCGGAGGATGGATGTGAGTGGGACAGGGCACAGACTCACGAAACTTTGAAGCCCTACGTGATAGAGGAAGCTTACGAAGTTGCACACGCCATAGATAGCGGTAACAAGGATGAACTTTTGGAGGAACTGGGCGATCTGTTATTACAGATTATCTTTCATTCGCAGATAGCCAAGGAAAATGGGGAATTCACGATTGTAGATGTCATTGAAAAACTGTCTGAGAAACTTGTGAGAAGACATCCTCACGTTTTTGGTGATGCTGAAAATTATTCTTACGAACAATGGGAAAGGATAAAGGCACAGGAAAAGGGAAAGATGGAAAGATCCAGAATAGGAGAATTGAACATGGCTCTGCCTGCTCTTCTTTTGGCGAGAAGGATACAGGAAAATGCCTCCGCAGTTGGATTCGATTGGAAAAATTGGAGGGATGTTTTCAAGAAAGTCGAGGAAGAGTTGTTCGAGTTGAAAGATGCGATGGAAGGAGGGGAAATGAAAAGCGTTGAGAAGGAGATGGGTGATCTACTCTTTTCGGTGGTGAATCTTTCGAGATTTTTGAATGTTGATCCTGAAATCGCTTTGATGAATTCCATTCGAAGGTTCTACAACAGGTTCAGAAGGATGGAGGAGGAGATAGAAAAGAGTGGGAAAGTTTTCGAGGAGATGGAAATTGATGAACTCGATAAATATTGGGAAAAAGCGAAAAAATATGAAAGAGGTGATTCGGAGTGAAAAGATCGATTGCTCTATACATAATCTTGATCTTGTCCAGCGCGATCTTTGCACAAGTTGGTGTGGATTCGACTTCCACATCCACGACTCAACCATCCACACTCACGGGAGTCGCAGCCATAGTTAACGGGGTGGTCATAACGACGGAAAAGCTCGACTTCGAAGCCCAGATTCCCTACACCTTGGCTCAGCTGAGAAAGATAAACGAGAGAATGTACATGACCATGATATCGACGAGGGAAGGATACGACTTTTTGAGAGCCTACAGGAGAGCCATATTGAATGAATTGATAGACGGCATACTCATAAGTCAATATGCGCAGAAGGTTGGTATAGTTGTCACAGACGATGAGGTGAAGGATTTCGTGAACAAATACTTGGATCAAATACTCAAGCAATACAACATAAGTGAGAAGGATCTTGAAAAATTTCTGAAGTCCCAAGGATACAAGAACATAGAGCAATACAAAGAGAGACTCTTTGAAAAGAGGAAGATGATACTTTACCTCTCCCGTTTGAAGGACAAGGTGACGGCGAATGTCACGGTGACCGACGAGGAAATAAGGAATTTCTACGAAAAGAACAAAGACAAATTCAAAAGTGAAGGTTCCGTTCACGTGAGGCATATTCTTCTGAACACGGAGGAAGAAGCCAAGGAAGTTTTGGAAAGGTTGAAAGCCGGTGAAAAGTTCGAGGATCTCGCGAGAGAAAAATCGGTGGATGAATTCTCGAAGATAAAGGGCGGTGATCTTGGATGGGTGGAAAAGGGCAGTATGGATCCTGCATTTGAAAAAGCAGTTTTTTCAGCCAAGGTGGGAGATATAGTCGGTCCGGTTAAAACAGCCTACGGTTGGCACATAATAGAGATCCTTGAAAAGAAGGAAGGGGGTTCTAAGTCCCTCGATGAGGTGAGAAAACAAATAGAGAGTTATCTGTTGACGATAAAGAAAGAGCAGGAATGGCAAAGGTGGTTGTCGAATGAATACAAGAAATTCAGGGAAAGTGCCTCGATCGAGATCTACATCTGAACTTGGGCTGGTTCAGATATACACTGGAAACGGAAAGGGAAAAACAACAGCAGCCCTCGGGCTTGCGGTGAGGGCGTGTCTTCATGGATACAGAGTAGTCTTCATACAGTTCATGAAGGGAACGAATTATGGAGAAGACAAACTGAGTGAGATGATTCCGAATTTCCAACTTGAGAAGTTCGGAAGGAAGGAATTTGTCGATCCGAAGAATCCACATCCGAAAGATCTGGAAGAAGCCAAGGAGGCTTTGAAGAGAGCGAAAGAATTGGCTGAAGATTGTGATATGATGATTCTGGATGAGATAAATGTTGCGATTCATTTTGGTCTTCTTGACATCGACGAAGTTATGGACTTTGTGAAGAACAAACCAAAGCATCTTGAGCTCGTTTTAACGGGGAGATATGCCCCGAAGGAATTGATCGAGATTGCGGATCTCGTTTCTGAGGTTAGAGAAATAAAGCATCCATATTCCAGGGGAATAACCGCGAGAAAAGGGATAGAGTACTGAGGATGAAAGTTCACGTGGTTGGAGGAGGACTCGCGGGAAGTGAAATAACCTATAGATTGGCGAAAAAAGGTGTTCACGTTATACTCCATGAAATGAGACCAAAGATTCAAACCCCTGTCCACAGAACGGGTTATTTCGCAGAACTCGTCTGTAGTAATTCCCTGAAATCGGAGGATATCACGAATGGTGCAGGATTGTTGAAGGCAGAGATGAGATCGGTTGGATCGCTGATTCTCGAGGTGGCAGAAGAAGTCAGGATTCCAGCAGGAAAAGCCTTGGCAGTTGATAGGAATGAATTCGCAAGAAGGATAACGGATAGGATCAAATCGATGGAGAATGTGGAAATACACGTGGAAGAAGTAAAGAAGATAGAACTTGGAGAGGATGAGATATGGATCGTGGCAACTGGTCCCATGACTTCACAATCACTTTTGAACAACCTATCCAAGAAAATCGGAAGATTTTTGAATTTCATCGATGCGGTTTCACCAATACTGTATTCCGACAGCATAGATCTGTCCAAGGTTTTCATCGCTGACAGATACGGTGTTGGAAAAGGTGATCATCTCAACTGCCCCTTGAATGAGAAAGAATACGACAGACTGTGGAAAGCACTGATAGAAGCGGAGGTCGTTGAATTCAAGGAGTTCGAGAAACACAAACTGTTCGAGAGATGCATGCCGATAGAGGAAATTGCCAGATCCGGAAAAGATGCGATGAGATACGGTCCCTTGAGACCTGTGGGAATAGTCGATCCAAGGACAGGAAAAGAACCTTACGCGGTAGTTCAGTTGAGAAGGGACAATTTGGAGGGAACTCTCTACAACATAGTTGGATTTCAAACAAGGATGAAATGGAGAGAACAAAAAAGAATCATAAGGCTCATACCAGGTCTTGAGAATGCGGAGATAGCGAGATACGGTGTGATGCATGTGAATGTTTATTTGAACTCTCCCAAGGTTCTCGACAGATTCCTGAGGTTGAAGAAGGATGACAGGATATTCTTCGCCGGTCAGATAACGGGGGTTGAAGGTTACTTGGAATCTGCTGCGAGTGGTATATACGTTGCGACGAATATC
>QNAU01000141.1 GCA_003641545.1 Thermotoga sp. | reverse complement strand
AGCGGATATACTCATAACTCCGGATATACACAGTGGAAATATGCTCGGAAAATCCGTGGTTTATTTCGCGGGTGGTAAAATAGGTGGTGTGGTTGTTGGTGCAAAGGTTCCCATAGTTCTCGTATCCAGAGCTGACGCGATGGACAGTAAATTGTTTTCAATAGCGCTCGGAGTTCTGATGGGTTAGTCTTTTCAAATTTGTGAATAATTAAGGGGGAGGTATACAAGAATGAAGATCAGAAGAGCGATTATTTTTGTGTTGATCGTTGGATTTCTGTTTTCAATGCTACACGCGGGTAAGTTCAAAATAACCATCAAAGTGGAACCGGAGGCAACTCCTTCTTTTCAGGAATACAACGTTCAGTTCAAATTCCCACCTGTCAAGATCAAAGGAGGATTGAGACCGAAAGTTTGGACGGATAAGGATACGTACTGCACCAACGAGGATGCGTGGATATACTTCAGGATGAACAAGGATCCATACGTTTTCGTCTTCATACAAAATCCCGAGGGAAGTGTGGATGTGCTTTGGCCCACGAGAGCATCGGGATTGTTCAGACTTGGAAAAGCCAAGGGAGGGGTCACTTACAGACTCCCACTGAGGAAACCTTACAAGATGTCGAAGATGCCTGGGACAGCCAAGATATACATACTGGCTTTCAGAGAACCGGAAGTTCCGGAGGCTTTGATAGTACCGTTGGGAACACATTCAAGCACTTGGAGGGATGACGTAATAAGGGTGACTCCGGGACATTGGAAATCTTTGATATGGACCAACACCGTTGGAAGACATGATATAGCTTGGAATTGGGCGGTTCATGAGGTTGAGATAGTCGAGTGTCCTCCTCCACCTCCACCTGAACTGACCGTTCTATTCAAGGACAACTTCAACGACAACAATATTTGGCCCTGGAGGGTAACTGAGGAATGCTCATACGTTGAGAATGGGGAGCTTTTCCCGTACAATCCCGTGTTCCTTCCGATGTACATAGATCCCATGTCCCACTACAGGATAGAGTTTGACTTCAGGATGGAGGCTTCCTCCAAGTTCGGTTTGCATTTCGTATCCGACTCCTACGATAGAACATCCAATTTCACACCATACAGGTTGTATTCATTCGAATTCATGAACGATGGTTGTGAGTGCTTCAGAGTTCTCATGAATCCTGAAGGGACAAAGATATTTGCAAAAGGTTTGGACATCGGAACGAAGAAGCATCATGTATCGATAGAGCACCTTTTGAGCGGTTGCTGTGAAGCAGAATGGGTGGTGAAGATAGATGGTAAGGTTTACAAGATCGCAGATCCCGGTGTGGGTGAATTCATAGGCCACTTCCTCTTCGAGGGCAAGGTGCATATAGACAACTTTGAGCTCTACGTGTACACGAGGTGATGAAGGCGGGGGAACTCCCCCCATTTTCAACCTGCTTCTTTGATCGGACGTCCTTCTCCATAAAAATATGAGGTGGTATTTTGACTGTGGTGAGAATAATTATTGATTCATCCTTCAGAGAAAGGGGAATTTTTGAAATCATCGATGAAAACTCCGTGATTCATTTTTCCGATGATCCACTGGAACATTCCTTCATGGATGTCTGGGACATAGCCATTTTGAGATGGAATGGAAGTTTCTCCTCCCTCAGAAAAAAGTTCCCTTTCACGAAGGCTTTCATCGTTTACTCGAATTCCCACGATCTGTATCCTGAAGAATGTGATGTATTCTTCGATTTGAATCCTTCAAATTTGAAATTGTCCTTTTCAAATGCCATAAAATTTGTCAGGAACCTGAAGGAACTGGAAGAAATGGAAACGGAAATGATGAAAGGAGAGATGTATGCACTTTTTCAGGGTCCGGTGATCTCGAGATTTTTGGATGAATTGAGGAGAAAATTTCGGGTGTATGGCGATATGCTGTTGATGGCTGAACGGGGATGCAGGATGCACACCATGCTACGGTACATCTTTGGAAGAAAATTAATTGTTCTCGATTTTCTGGCTTCATCGGAGAGTGCCATCATCTTCTCACTCGTGGGAATGGAAAATGAACCTGGAATTCTCAGGAGCGTTGGAAAGGGAATAATCTTCCTGGACAACTTTCACTTGACATCTCGTAGCTTTCAGGACATGATATATGAACTGCTTCTCACCAAATCTTACAAAGTCAAGAACAGCGTTCGCAAATTCGTTGGGAAGATCATACTGGGTGTGGCAGAAGACCAGGTAGATAAAATTTCCGGTAAGATACTCAACATAATTGGAAACGGAAAGGTGAGGGTTCCTCCATTGAGGGAGAGAAGAGAAGATATTCCGTTCATGGTGGATCAGTATCTGT
Source organism: Thermotoga sp. (assembly GCA_003641545.1). Classification (GTDB taxonomy): domain Bacteria; phylum Thermotogota; class Thermotogae; order B21-G9; family B21-G9; genus B21-G9. The sequence continues at coordinate 1,806 of QNAU01000141.1, read as the reverse complement.
CGTATCTGTCTCAGAGGAACAGGAGAGCCTTTCCCCCTGTCTCCGATCTCACGTTGAACCTCCTCATGAACTATCATTGGCCCAGAAATTTGGATGAATTCGAAGAAGTTCTCCATAGGTACGCCATGAAAGGAGAAATAGAGATTCTGGATTTCTTCAAGGATACCCTTGCGAGTGAGGATGACAAGCATGTTCCGAACCTCAAAGAAACGCTGAGAAACTTGACACAGAATGTGGAGAAGAGGTTGATCGAAAAGGCTTTGCGAATCACCAACAACAACAAGAAGAAAGCCTCCTCTCTACTTGGGATAAGTTATAAAACGTTGGTTCAAAAGATGGAGAAATTTGGTATAAACAATAGATAGATGGTATAATCCTTCATCAACTGAGAAGTTGAGATGGAGAGATGGATCCAAATGGATGGAAAAAAATTCATCTCCGGGCTGATCGGGAAGAAAATTCTGAATCTGTTTGAAAGTAGCACCGGTATAATAACCTTCGTGGGATTAGCCATACTCATATTCTACATTTTTCTGGCGATATTTGCACCCTATCTTGTTCCATACGATCCAACCAAGAGGGTTGGAAGATCGCTTATGCCACCGTCCAGGGAACATCTGTTTGGAACGGACAACCTTGGTAGGGACGTTTTGAGCAGAGTCATATACGGTTCGAGGATAGCTCTGGCTGTTGCCTTTCTGTCTGTGGGAATAGCCTCTTTGATAGGTGTTCCATTGGGTTTACTTTCGGGTTTCGTCGGAGGAATCCTCGATAGGATCTTCGTGTTGATCATGGATGCGATTTACTCATTTCCCGGTTTGATCTTAGCGATAGCGATAGCTGCAGTCCTTGGTCCTGGAATAGTCAACATAGCACTTTCCATAGCCTTCGTCTACGCTCCAACGTATTTCAGGGTCATAAGAAACATGGTATCGAGTGTGAAGAATGAGCTCTACGTGGAAGCGGCGAGGGCGATAGGGGCTAAAAGATATGAGATACTCTGGCTCTATATATTCCCCAACGTACTTCCATCGATCGTCGTTGTTCTGTCGATGAATCTCGCGGATGCGATAATGGTCGAAGCTGGATTGAGTTTCTTGGGGCTCGGTGTAACACCTCCAACACCCGATTGGGGATTCGATCTCAGCAACGGTCAAAGATTCATTCTGAATAAGGCATGGTGGGCGATCCTGTATCCAGGTTTGGCGATCATAACGATAGTGCTGGGATTCTCCATGTTCAGTGAGGGGTTGAATGAATTTCTGAATCCAACGATAAGGGAAGGAAAGAAATGAAGGTTCCGAAGAAACTTCTGGAAGTTGAAGGATTAAAAATATATTATAGAGTTGGAAAAAAATATGTGAAGGCTGTGGATGGTGTATCCTTTTTCATAAGGGAAAGAGAAACTCTTGGATTGGTGGGAGAATCCGGATGTGGTAAATCCACCTTGGGGTTCGGCATCATGAAATTACTTCCTCCAGGCGCCCTCATGAAGGGTAGGATGATCTTTCAGGGAAAGAATTTACTCGAATTGGATGATGAGGAATTCAGGAAATTGAGAGGATCGAAAGTTTCGATGATATTTCAAGATCCGATGACCTCCCTGAATCCGATCATGAAGATAAAGGATCATTTCGAGGAGACAATAAGAACCCATCTTCCAAATACATCGGATGATGAGGTTCAAGGGATGATTTCAAAATCACTCGAGAACGTTGGGATAGATCCGACGAGGATGAACGAATATCCATTCCAATTCAGTGGGGGAATGAGGCAGAGGGTTATGATAGCGCTTTCCTTGGTTCT
>QNAU01000140.1 GCA_003641545.1 Thermotoga sp. | reverse complement strand
TTATTCATCACTTTTTTCAGTATGGAAGTATAATTTGATATTTCGCGCCTTGCAAAATCCCTGATGATACCCCGCACCTTGACAGGATCTTTCCTATTCTCCAGATGTGCCATCACATTCCTAAGAGGTCTTATAAGTATGAGTAGGAGAATTTCCTCGTGATTTAACTTGAAGTATTCATCGAATAGAATTGAAACCTCTTTCACATATGAAGGTTCTATGTTCACTTTGATGCTTCTCCAAGAACGTTTTGTTTGGTTCTTGAAATATTCTTTTGATTCCCTGATCAACTTTTCTTTATCGACATTCATTTCTCTGTTTTTGAGGATTTTTTTAAAATTTTTGAGTATGAACTGGATTATATAATTTAGATCCAGAAAGACAGAAGCACTGGGGTTATTTCGGGTGTTGGTGAGGTTAAGATAAACATACGCGATCTCATCGAAAAGTTTTTTTGTTCTTCTGTCCATCGAGAAGTATGAATTCAATGCCTTCAAAATTTCCGGAAGGTTTATTATCTCTTCCCTTTTTCCAACGTGCATTACAGTTTCAATCGTCGTTTCACCAAGACGCTGCTGTATATTATCATTCTCATCAACGATATACGGTAATTTCGTGATTTGGAATACCATTTTGAAAGTTCTGAAGAATTTTTCGAAATCTTTTTTTATCTGTGAGTATTCATCCAGCCAGTCGCCTTGAAAGATCAGTTTTCCCCGAAAGATTCTTTCATCCTTTTTCTCCACCTGAATCGCCAGATTCGAAAATTCGAGATTCTCCTCGATATTTTCATCTGAAAAAAGGGAGGGACTCACCGGTCTGAGTTCGAAGTGCATCAACGTTCTTTCCATTTTTTCCACCTCCTTTTATCAAGAGAATACCAAGTGTCTCCAAAAAATGAAATTTAAAAAATAAAACCTTCAAAAAAATCCCGCAGGGGATGCACTATTTTTTTTGGTTTCACAAACCTTCGGGTTCTTCCCTGCGGGATTACAATTATAGTATCATCCTTCTATTTTTTTAAAACAATTTATATGATATAATACCAATTGATAAAAAGCAGCAGTGGTTAAATTTGTGATATGACTGTGTGCTGCTTGATTCCTAAGGGAGGGGATCATATTGAGTAATGAAAGTATTTTTTCAAGACTTGATGGTTTCCTTGCTAAGCTGGCAGATAAACTAGGAGATGATATTTTGAAGCTTGGAATAGCTATAAATACTGGTCAAAATGAGTTCATGATAATTTCCTTCTACGATACTACCTCGGAAATAGGGCCTCTCAGAGGACTGTACTTCAAAATAAGCAAGGAACCCATGGATGAATTTCTTAAGGGCAACAGCGAGATACCGTTTGTGACAAAGCCTTCCGAAAGATTATCCTACAGAAGATGGATTTATAGAAACATAATGGATATTCCCGAGGTTTTTGTATTTTCAATAGCTATAGATACCGAAGTGTTCGAGGATTTCATATTCTTCGTCACTAAAAGGGATCTTTCAAAAGAATTGAAAGAAATTCTCAAAGATGAGATTCCATTTCTTTTCAAAGAGACCGTCAAATTGAGATTGTGGATTTCCAAGATATTGTATTTGAACTCTTTCCTCACGAATATAACAAAAGTGACGCAAGCTGTGAACAATTACTTGTATCATCACTCTCTGAGGGTTGCAGATTTGAGCGCATTGATAGCCCACGCCATGGAACTGAATCCTGAGGAGATACAGATGATCAGACATGCCGGGTTGATACACGACGTTGGGAAGTTGTGGGTACCGAGGGAAATACTCGATAAACCTTCGAAGTTGACGAAGGAAGAATTCGAGCAGGTGAAGTTGCATGTTTATAAGTTGAAGGATGTGTTTGCGGGGAACAAGTTCATGAAAGAGATAGTGGAGATAGCGAGATTGCACCATGAAAAAATGGATGGCAGTGGGTACATGGGTATAAGGAGTGAGAATATACCGATAGAATCAAGGATACTGGCGGTGGCGGACATAGTGGATGCGTTGTTGCATGACAGACCATACAGGAAGGCGTTGAGCATAGAGGAGACGATAATGGAATTGATCAGTATGGCAAAGAATGGAAAGTTGGATTGGAAGATAGTGAGAACAGCTTCGAAAATAATACCATCTTTTTATACTGGGGCATATCACATATCTCCATTGCCGTTTCTGAACGTTGGGAAGGAAGTGACCGTTCAAACCTTAAAAGTGAAGGGAAAGATGAAGGTTCATAAAGGAGCTGTAATAGGCATATCAAAGGATACGATCGAAGTGTCGTTCAATGAAGATGCGGATTTCTCATTTGGAGAGAGAGTGATAATATGGTATGAATTTGGTGATATGCTCGAAAGATTGGAAGCGACATCTTTATCCGAGTCAGAAAATGTGTATACCTTCCGTTTGGATCGTGAAAAGGAAAAAGAAAAGTGTGTCAGAGTATTATGGAACTTGGGCTTTCAGGTTGTAAAGGTTGAAGGTTTGGAGATCGAAAGTAAGATGGATGAGGGATTCTTCGCTAATTTATGGCAAAAGCTGAAGGGAAACGCAACGATAAGCAGGACGGATATTATAGGAGGAGACAGGATATCATTTTTCACGGATGGTAAGGTGTTTGAAGTTGGTGATTTGGTACTTGGAAAGTTCGTTGCTTACGGTGAACCTGTAATTGTGATAGGATCGATCGTGAAACATGAAATAATGAGCAGCAGGTACAAATACTGGATGGATTACTTGGATATACCGGAGGAGATGTTGTCACGCGTTTTCAGATCGATATTTAGGAGACAGATTGAACTCAAGATAGGTTTAAAATTTTGGAGAGTTGAAAGCAATAAAGTAAAATCTAATTACTGATTTCACACCAAATTGGGAACGTAGGTAGCTGAGATTTTCAAGTATATCCCGGTTGTCGTGAGGGTTTCGTGTCCCAGAAGAGATTGAACAGCGTTCACGGGTGTTCCGCGCTCGACTAGCATGGCGGCGAAGGAATGTCTCAACGTGTGAGGGGTAACTTTTTTGTTTATTCCGGCAAGCCGGGCGTATTCTTTTATCTTCCTCTCGATAGTTCTGGCTGATACTTTCTTCTCAAATACTCCATTTTTCTGAGCGGATTCAACTATGCTCCTGTCTATGGTTATCATGCGTTCTTTGTTCCCTTTGCCTCTTATCCTTATTCTCGCTTTTTCACCATCGAATGTTATGTCATCTTCACTAAGTCTCAGAAGTTCCGATATCCTCATGCCGGTGTTTATCAGAAGTCTGAAGAGTGATCTGTAGTATGGGTCATCCACGGTTGAAAGGAGTAATCTGAGTTCGTGAGCGGTCAGATACCTTGGAAGATCGCGTGATTTCGGCGGTTCGGCGTCATTCCAGAAGCGTTCTTTGTGTGTTATGTATCCTCTGTCGGCTTTCCAGTTGAGGTAGTTTTTCACGACGGTCAGTTTGAGTTTCTGGGTCTTTCTGGAATTTCCGGATATCTTTTCGAGGTATTTGCTCCAGCTCTTTCGTGTGAGCGGTTCGTATTGTGAGAATTCTCTAAGAATGGATCTGTAAACCTTTATTGTTGAAGCCTCACGCTTTTTTATATGTTCAAGGTATTCTAAATACCTCTTCATTTCCTGCCCCCCGCTTTGTTGTCGTTAAACCTATGTTTAACGACAGGATATCATCCTTTTTTGATCTTCTTTCTCTTCGGTGTGTGCCTTATTTCAACCACCACACCTATTATTTCGAATCTCTCGTTCGGATCGACCATTATGTCAACGTATTCGGGATTCTCGGAGATGAGGAATATTCTGTCCTTCTCCCTGTAGAAATACTTCACATAAAAGAATCCGTCGTATATGCAAACTACTATCTCTCCGTTTCCGGGATCAGGATCCGGTGCAACATAGACTATGGATCCATCCTGTATGATCGGTTCCATGGATTTTCCTTCAACCTTGAATGCATATTTCACGTCCGGTCTGTCAATGGGGACGGTGTCTATTGGATAGAATGCATCGGGGAATGCTCCACTTCCAGCCGATACGGATGTGGAGAATACGGGAACCATCTTCACGGGTTTTTTCATGGGACCGAGCTTTACCTCCGGTTTCTTCTCAGGGGTTGGATCGTTCGTTTCACCGAGGAGAT
>QNAU01000139.1 GCA_003641545.1 Thermotoga sp. | reverse complement strand
TACATCTCCGCTGCGAATGTTCTCATGAATTATAGTGTGGATTTGGAGAAGATAATAACCGAGATTCAGAATGACAGAGGAACTGGATACTTCAGAATTTTCATATCTGGACCGAAGAGAGTGTGGGTTGGGTTGAGAAGTGGTGGGAAATATGTGGTTCAGAAGGAGTTTACACCTGGCTTGTCGGACGAAAAGTTCTACTTTTTCAAATCCCCATCGGTCAAGACGAAATACACGATTTCTATACCGAAGAACATCTCCTTGATAACCGGTGACCCTCAAAGAACCTACATTTTGCTGAACTACCTTGGTTCTTACAAAGTCATCAGGGTTGCCGATCTCGTGAAAGGTGGGATGAGAAGGGTTGATAACCTTCTCGGGAAGATCGGTTTGAGGATCCCATAGAAACAGATTCTGGAGGTGTTGAATATGGATTACAATATCGTAGCCAAAGGGTTTGAAATGAGCAACGCTCTGAGATCTTATCTCGATAAGAGATTATCAAAATTGGACAGGATAGTTGACAACGTTGTTTCGATGGATGTGAGATTGACCAGGGAGGTTAAGGGAAGAGAGAAAGTTGAGATAACCATGCACGTTGGGGACAAGTACATAAGGGTGGAGGAAGTGTCTGACGATCTTTACACATCCATAGATATGGCTGTCGATACTTTGGTCAAAAGGGTGAAGAAATTCAAGGAGATGAGAAGGGACAGGCAGAAGAGAGCTGTCAAGATATCATCGGCTGTCTACGAACCGCAGGAAAAGGAGAAAGAGGAAACAGTTGGTGAGATCGTCAGAGTGAAAAGATTCTTTTTGAAACCAATGAATGTCGATGAAGCCATAGATCAGATGGAACTTCTGGGACACACCTTCTTCGTCTTTCGCAACGCCGAAACTGATGAGATAAATGTTGTATATAAAAGAAAGGATGGAAACTACGGTTTGATAGAATTCGAGTGATTCTCCAGTATGGGAATTCGTAAGGGGTAGATATATGGAAAAGGTGATGATATTCGGAAAAATCGCGGACGATCCCGCGGTTGCAATATTTGAGGATGGGAATCTCGTCGAGTTTCACATGGAGAGATTGGAGGAATCCTTGACCGGTAACATATTCGTTGGAAAGATAGAGAACATCGTTCCGAATCTTCATGCCTTTTTCGTCAACATAGGAAGAGGAAAGAATGGGTTCCTGAGATCCAAGGATTCCACGGATTTCTTTGGTTCCCTTCAGTTGGGAAGTAAAGTTCTCGTTCAGGTGAAGAAGGATCCGATCGGGAACAAGGGAGCTCAACTTACCATGAAGATTGGGATACCTGGAAGGTATTTAGTCTATTTCCCGTTCTCCATGAGAAGGATCGCGATATCGAGAAGGATAGAGGATCAGATGGAGAGAAAGAGGTTGAGAAAAGTACTGAAGGGGAAACTGAAGAAAAATGAAGGAGTGATAATAAGAACCGCATCGGAGGGAATGGAGGAAGAAAGGATAACAGATGAACTTGAAAGGTTGAGGAAGATCTGGGAGAAGATATATTCCTCATACAGGAAGGCTCGAAAACCGAAGATACTCTACGTTGAACCGGATATACTCGAATACATGATAAGGGAAAGATTCGATTCGAACGTCTCGAAGATCGTGGTCGAAAACGTGGAAGAGATGGAGAGGATAAAGAAGATTATAAAGAATTTTGAGGACGATGACGGAAAAGTCGAATTCGAATTGGTGGATTCCGATCCATTCGAACGATACGATGTGTTGGGAAAACTTGAAAGATCCCTCAAAAGGGTTCAGGAGCTGGATTGTGGTGGGAGTGTCGTTATAGATTCGACGGAAGCCATGACGGTCATAGATGTGAATTCGGGTGGGAATGTTGAGGGAGAGAATTTCGAGGATCTTGCACTGAGAACAAATTTGGAAGCGGCCAAAGAGATAGTTCGTCAGATACGGTTGAGAAATGTCGGAGGGATCGTGATAATCGATTTCATAGATATGAAGATGGAGGAATCGAAGAAGAAGTTGATATCCTGTCTTTTCGAAGAATTGAAGAAAGATAAAGGTAGGACATCGATCGTAGGGTTCACCAAGCTTGGGCTTCTCGAGATGACGAGGAAGAGAACATCCATCCCATTGGTGAACGCAGTTTTCTCAAAATGCCCAGTGTGCGGTGGAAAGGGATTCGTTCCATCGAAAATATACACGATTTCGAAGCTCAAGAAGGATCTGTTCAAATTGAAGGATGAGGGAGTTGAAGAAGTCTTGGTGAAACTGCATGAAAGCTTTGAACATTTCATGACGAGAAAGAGAAAGAAGGAGTTGAAGGAAGGTCTTGGAAAGTTGAAGTTGAGGTTCACCTTCGACCATCCCGATCCGACTGGATACGGTCTGGAGGTCAAGAGATGATACTTCTCTTCGGTGTTCATAATCACCAACCCGTCGGGAACGAAGAGAACCTGTTGGAAGAAGCATTCATGAGATCTTACAAGCCTCTCATCGATGTATTCTGCGAATACGAGGAGCTCAAGTTGAATCTTCATTTCAGTGGATGGCTACTCGAGTGGATCGAATTGAAACATCCAGACTTTTTCGATAAATTGCGTGATCTGATTCGACGGGGCAGGGTTGAAATTCTAAGCGGTGGTTTTTATGAACCGATCCTTCCGATACTAAGAACTGATGAAGCGATATTACAAATAAGGAAGTTGAACAACTTCATAGATGAAAAATTCGGAATCTCACCGAAAGGTCTGTGGCTTGCGGAGAGGGTCTGGGAACAGAACATCGTCAAGGTCCTGAGAAGCTGTGGCATCGAATACGTTCCAATGGATGATCACCACTTCTTACTCGGAGGTTGTGAAAGGGAGAAGCTCTACTCGTATTACCTGACGGAATACGAAGGTGAGCTTTTGAAGGTGATACCGATCTCGAGGGATCTCAGATACATGATTCCATTCTCGAAACCTGAAGAAGTTCTGGATCGCATCAGGAAGATCGACGAAGCTCACGATGATCCGATGCTTTTATTCTTCGATGACGGTGAAAAATTCGGTGTATGGCCCGGAACATTCGATCTCGTTTACGAAGAAGGATGGCTTCATCGATTCTTCGAACTCATTTCCAAGAACTCCGACTGGATAAGATCTATGACAATATCGGAGTATCTGACCAACCATGAACCTGTGGGAAAGATCTACATACCAACCGCATCTTATCCTGAGATGATGGAATGGTCGAAATTGACCGATGAATCGATCGGATGTTGGAGAAACTTTCTGATCAAATACGAGGAGTCAAACCTCATGTACGGAAGGATGATGTGCGTCGGTGAGAGGTTGAAGAAGATTGGATACGACAACCTTCCAAAGGAACTGATCGACACCTATTTGATGTCCCAGGTCAACGATCCATACTGGCACGGTGTTTTCGGTGGTGTTTACTCCCCAAACCTGAGGCAGAGTGTGAGTTCGTCGCTCTCGAAGGTTGAAAATTGTCTGGATGATATCGACGAGATCAAGGAACAGGTCATCTACGATGAACGTGACCAGGATTTGGATGGCTTTTTGGAAAAGATCCTGAAGAATGGTGAGCTTCTCATCGTGCTGGATCCCGATTATGGTGGAAGGATAATCGGAATGGAAGTTAGGAAGAAAAATTACGAATTATCCAACACGCTCAGAAGAAGGCTTGAAAAATACCACGCGGAGTTGAAAATCGATCTTCCAATCGACTGGTATGGAAAGTACTCGCTGATAGACCATTTCTTCAAGCCGGATATGGATCTGAATTCCTTCATTAAATGTAATTATCCGGAGCAAGGAGATTTTGTGAATCAACCTTTCGATTCGAGGTTCGAAAGAAACGAGATCGTGCTCGAAAGGCATGGAAACATCTGGGTGGATGATTCCTTTGAACCGGTGTTCGTGAAGAAAGTGGTGATGTTGGACAGAACGAACCTGTGTATAAACCACACCATCGAGAATGAGTCAGAAAGACCCATCGAGTTCTTTCATGGTCTCGAATTCAACCTTTCATTCTTATCGGACGGGTATGGAAGATACCTTTTCCTGGGAGAAAGGAAGGTTGGATTATCGAACATTCTGCACGAAATTGGGGTCTCAAAATTTGAAATCACCGCTCAGATCGAAGGTGTATCCGTCGAATTCAACACATCTCAACCCGTCGAAATCTTG
>QNAU01000138.1 GCA_003641545.1 Thermotoga sp. | reverse complement strand
TCCCAAAACTGTCGGCGATGGCTTTCAAATGAAGAACGGTGTTCGTGGAACCACCGAGCGCCAAATCGACAACTATGGCATTTTTGAACGAGGTCGTATCCACCAGATCCCTCGGTTTAACCCCATCCTTGATGAGTCTCATCACTAAGAACCCAGCTTCCTTAGCCATTCTCAACCTCTCCGCACGAACCGCGGGGATCGTTCCGTTCCCCATAGGTGCGACACCGAGAGCTTCCGCAAGTATGTTCATGGAGTTCGCGGTGAACAAACCAGCACATGATCCAGCAGTTGGACATGCCAGATCCTCAATTCTTCTCAACTCCTCCAAGCTGATTTCACCCGCTTTGTATTTCCCGATGGATTCAAAGACGGTTATCAAGTCCAGTTTTTCTCCTCTATATCTTCCCGCCAGCATCGGTCCACCGGAAACAAGAACGGATGGTATGTTCAATCTCCCCATAGCCATGAGCATACCCGGTGTTATCTTGTCGCAGTTGGAAACGAATACCAATCCATCGAATGGAAAACCATTTGCAACTATCTCTATGGAATCCGCTATTATCTCCCTCGATGGGAGTGAGAACCTCATCCCACCGTGATCCATCGCTATCCCATCACATATACCTATGGTGTGGAAGACCAGCGGTGTTCCGCCAGCCATTCTTATCCCGGATTTGACCGCTTCCACAATTTGGTTCAGATGTATGTGACCAGGTATTATCTCGTTGTAGGAACTCACTACGCCCACGATGGGTCTTACTATCTCCTCGTCAGTCAAGCCCATGGCTTTCATCAAAGATCTGTGCGGTGAACGTTCGATACCAGATTTCGCAGTGTCACTCCTCATCTTTTTTCTCCCCTATCCAAGGCATCATTTCCCTCAATTCTTTTCCCACTTTTTCGATGAGATGTTTCGATTCTCTTCTTCTCATCGTGTAGAAGAAAGGTTTCCCAGCCAGGTTTTCCGCTATCCATTCCTTTGCAAATTTACCGCTCTGTATGTCTTCAAGCATCTTTTTCATCGTTCTTTTCGTTTCCTCCGTTATCAACTTCCCCTGAGTTATGTAATCTCCATACTCCGCGGTGTTGCTTATGGAATATCTCATGTAGGAAAGTCCTCCTTCGTATATGAGATCCACGATCAATTTCATCTCATTCAAGCACTCAAAATAGGCTATCTCCGGTTGATATCCCGCTTCGACGAGAACTTCGAATCCCGCTTTTATCAAGGATGTCAAACCACCACAAAGAACCGCCTGTTCTCCGAACAGATCCGTTTCCGTCTCCTCCTTGAAGGTCGTTTCGATCACTCCAGCTCTCGTGACACCTATTCCCTTGGCGTAGGCTAAAGCCAGCTCCTTTGCGTTTCCCGTGTAATCCTGATGAACCGCTATGAGAGCGGGAACCCCTCTTCCTGAGACATACTCCCTTCTGACTATGTGCCCGGGACTCTTTGGTGCTATCATGGTGACATCGATATTTTCCGGTGGAATGATCCTGTAAAAATGTACGTTGAAACCGTGTGCGAACATGAGCATCTTTCCCTCTTCCAAATTCTCCTCCACGCAGGACTTGTATATCTCAGGTTGCACCTCGTCTGGGACCAGCATCATGATAATGTCCGCATCTCTCACCGCCTCGGATATCGTCGATACCTTCAATCCCATTTCTTCCGCCTTTTTCCAGCTCCTGCTGTTCTTCCTCAGCCCAACCACCACATCCATTCCACTGTCTTTCAAATTCAACGCATGTGCGTGTCCCTGACTGCCGAAACCTATCACAGCTATCCTCTTTCCTTTCAAGAGGTTGAGATCCGCATCATCATCGTAATATATCTTTGCCACCTCTCATCCCTCCCACGCTTTTTCTTTTGTGTCCCACCTGTTCAACGCGACCCTTCCGGTTCTGGCTATCTCCACGATCTTGTTCGATTCCTTCAGCAGTTTTATGAATGCCTCAACTTTACTCGTTGCACCCGTTATCTCGACTATCACACCATCCTTTCCAACATCCACTATCTTTCCCCTGAATATCTCCACCAACTGGAGCAGTTCGAGTTTATCCTTCCCTATCTGGACTTTTACAAGAGCCATCTCCCTTTCGACTTTGTTGTTCGGGAGTATGGGAGAAACCTTCACGACATCTATCACCTTGTAGAGTTGTTTCTCTATCTGTTCTATAACCCTGTCGTCTCCTTTGGCGACTATGGTGAGACGAGCCATCGAAGGATCAACCGCTGTCCCAACGCTTATACTGCTTATGTTGAACCCTCTTCTCGCAAACATACCTGCTATTTTCCTCAAGACACCGGGTTTGTTCAAAACCAAAACAGAAACAACGTGCTCATGAACGGATCTGCCATTCTCAACCATCCTTACCACCCCTGATCTTCTTTATAACGGTATCATCAACGGGAACTTCGGTTATTACCTCATTCAGTGGAGTTCCACTTGGAACCATTGGAAGGACATTTTCCCTCGGATCGACGAGAGCATTTATGAGCATGGGTTCATTCGATTCGGCGAGTTCCTTGATAGCAGGTTCAACCTCCTCCGGTTTTTCAATTTTCAAGCCCCTTATACCAACAACTTTGGCTATTTCCGCGAAATCTGGGTTGTCGTGTAGTATCGTCGAAGAATATCGCGAACCGAAGAACAACTGCTGCCATTGCCTCACCATCCCGAGGGACTGGTTGTCGAGAACGATTATTTTCAGAGGGATTCTGTATCTGTTGATCGTCATCAACTCCTGAATGTTCATCTGGAAACCACCATCACCAGCTACAACCACAACTTCCCTGTTTGGATTACCTATTTTGGCTCCTATTCCGGCGGGAAGAGCGAAACCCATCGTTCCAAGTCCACCGGATGAAAGGAAGGTTCTTGGATGTCGGAATCTGTAAAATTGGGCAACCCACATCTGGTTCTGTCCGACATCGGCAACGACTACGGTGTCATCTGGAAAATACTTGTCCACGAGTTCTATCACGTATTGAGGTTTTATGTATTCCCCCATTTCGTATTTCAGCGGATTCTCCGCTTTGACTTTCTGCAATTCCTCTATCCATTCGGAGAAATCCGCACTTATCTCCGCTTCCAGAAATTCAGCCAGAACTCTCTTCACATCCCCAACTATGGGAACATCAACCCTCATATTCTTTCCTATCTCCGCGGGATCTATATCAACGTGTATTATTTTCGCGTCCGGTGCAAATTTGTTCGGATCTCCAAGTATGCGATCACTGAACCTCGTTCCAAGTGCTATTATCAGGTCAGACCTCATCACCGCGTAATTTCCATAAACCGATCCGTGCATTCCTATACCACCGTAGTAAAGTTTCTCATTTCTTGGATTCAAACCACATCCCATGAGGGTGTTAACCGCTGGAATACCAAACTTATCCATGAAAGTGTTCAGAAGCCCCATGGCGTTGGAGATATTTACCCCACCACCCGCTATTATCAGCGGTCTCTTGGAGTTGTTCATCAATTCGATTGCTTTCTTTATCTGTCTTGGATGTCCCTTGACCCTCGGTCTGTAATTCGGCATCTCGAAATGTTCGGGATACTCGTATTCCTCCTCATTTATCTGCACATCCTTGGGAAGATCGATCAGAACGGGTCCAGGTCTTCCGGTTGTCGCAACATGGAAGGCTTCCTTTATGATCAACGGTAGCTCCTTCACATCGCTGACGAGATAATTCGCCTTCGTTATAGGCATCGTTATCCCAGTTACATCGGCTTCTTGAAAAGCGTCCGTTCCTATCATACTCGTTGGAACCTGGCCTGTTATAATCACCAACGGGCTTGAATCCATGAAGGCTGTCGTTATGGCTGTGACGGTGTTCGTTGCGCCGGGACCGGATGTTACTATCACAACGCCCGGTTTTCCAGTGGAACGTGCGAATCCATCCGCTGCGTGGGTTGCTCCCTGTTCATGTCTGAAGAGGAATACATTTATTCTATCTTCATATTTGTGTAATTCATCATAAACGTTGATTATCGCTCCCCCAGGTATGCCGAATATTGTGTCAACCCTTTCTCTTAACAGAGATTCCACAAGCATACGTGCCCCGGACATCCTCACACAGATCACCTCTTCTTTCATCTCGTTTTTTCATTAACTTAATACACATTAAACATCCCCGAAATATTCATGTATAAATAATTTCCGAGATTTTCGGAATACTAACATTTTTGTTTTTTGAATGTCAAGTGAGG
>QNAU01000137.1 GCA_003641545.1 Thermotoga sp. | reverse complement strand
ATCTCATGAAAGTTGTCGCTGTGTCGCATGATTTCGCCAAATCAACGAGTTATTTCCAGCGGTTCATAAGAGGTGGAAATGAAGAGGCGATCTTAAAATCTCACTCAGCTCTATCTTCCCTGATCACTTTACATATATTGAGAAAAAAACAATTCGATCCTTTTCTCCAATATTTGGGTTTCACCTTGGTTAAAAACCATCATTCATCTTTGGGAAATGCGGAAAATGAGTTGAAATTGAGTATGGGGGTCAGGTCACTATCGAAACAGTGGGAAAGCGTCGATTCGAGTTTCAAGGAATGGTTTTCCAAAAAATTTGATATATCTGATTTCAATGTCGACGAGATGATATCCTACATGGAATCTCTGGCGGGAAGATTCAGATTCAAGATAGTTCCCAAACTCGAAATTGAACATTATTTTCTAACCCATCTTCTGTTCTCAATCCTCGTTTCAAGCGATCGGGAGGATCCCATACTCGGGGATGTGGATATATCACCTGTGCCGGTGGAAGTGGGTCGTTTCGAATCGTATATCTCCAATCTCGGGGAAAAATCAGGTATAGATAGATATAGAAACGAATTCCAAGCTGAGATAAGGGCGTATACACCCAAGGCAGGAAGGATCTATTCAATAACCGCTCCCACCGGAATTGGAAAAACCATCGGAAACATCCTCTTCGCCTTGAAAATCAGGGAAGAATTGGGAGAAAACAGGATGATAATCTACTCACTTCCCTTCATAAACATAATCGAACAAACTGTATCCCTACTTCAGAAGATCTTCAGCACGAGGGATCCTCTTTCCATATTGCCGTATCATCACCTCGCCGATCCGGATTACGATGAGAGTGAATATCACATGGAGGAGAACATCCGCAAATTCATCATGGAGAGTTGGACATCCGACATAATCGTTACCACATTCGTTTCACTCATAGAAAATTTGATCACGAACAGAAGATCTATAATCTTTCATAGGATACCGGGTAGCATCATAATCCTGGATGAAATTCAGGCGATTCGTCATGAGATCTGGGGAGCTGTCGAAAGGATCTTTGAGTTCCTTCCAAAACTTGGTGCAACTGTGATAATCTCAACAGCAACTCGTCCCATGATCTTCAAAACCACCGAAATAGTCGGAAATAACGTGAAATATTTCGAGGTGATGAATAGAACGAAATTAAAGGTAATGAACGCCATGAATTTATCCGGATTCAAAGACTTCTTGAGGGATCTTCTCAGCGATGGAAAGAGGACTCTCATCATACTCAACACCATACGTGAAGCTGAGGAGATATACGATCATGTAAAAAATATCGGTGACAGTTGTTTCCTCTCCTCTCTCGTGCTACCAATACACAGATTGGGAAGGATCGAAAAAATATATTCGAAGAAAGTGGACATATGTGTTTCCACACAGGTCGTTGAGGCGGGGGTCGATATATCGTTTGAGAGGGTTGTGAGAGATCTGGGACCCGTGGATAGTGTCGTTCAATCCGCCGGTAGATGTAATAGAAATTTTGAGTATGACAGAGGAGAGGTCATAGTGGTTCCCGTGATGGACGAGCAGAACAGGAATATTCTTTTTTCCAAGTATGTTTACGGTTCATTTTTAATAGATCAAACGATGAAAGCACTGGATGGGATCAACGAGGTGGAAGAGAAAGATTTTCAACGAATCGTGGATGGATATTTCATGAATGTTGTGAATCTTGGAAATACAGATAGAGAAGGAATCATGGAGAGTATCCGGAAGTTGAGTTTCGACGATCTATCGGGATTTTCAGTCATAAAAGATACCGTGAATGTTCCTTTTTTAATCCTCATCGATGATAAATCGGAAGAGATCTTCGAGGAACTGCTGGATCTGAGGAGGAGGAACATGGACAAATTCACCAAGCTCGCCATGATGGACAAACTTTTTAAGAAGTTGTCACCTTACATAGTCAATGCCCGGATGAATTCTGGAATATCCATGCCTTTTGAGAAAGAATTCGGGATGGTTGTCATAAGGAGGGATTTCTTGGAGAGCTGGTATGACAGTGATAAAGGTCTGAGAATAAGGGAGAAAGGAGGTTCCATCCTGATTTGACGATTACAGGAAGTGTCGTGCTGAGCTATATCGTTTGTAAAAGGGAAGCCTGGTTCATGGCGCATGGAATACTTCCGGATCAGGAGAATCCTTTTTTGGAGCTTGGAAGATTCATTCACGAAAATTCGTATAAGAACAAGGGAGAAAAGGAAATAGAACTGCCAGGGATGAAAATAGATTTGATCTGGGAAAGTGGGAAGGTTCACATGATCGGAGAAATAAAGAAATCTTCCCGTTATCTTGAAGGTGCGAAGTTTCAGTTGCTGTATTATCTGATGAGACTGAAAGAAATAGGAGTGGAAGCCCACGGTGAGATATTGATACCAAAAGAAAAAAGAAGAATAAAAGTAGAATTCAACCAAGAATTTGAAAATAGACTAAAGAAACTGATGGAAGAAATAAATGAAACCATTTCTCTGCCTGTTCCTCCACCGTTTGAGGAGGTGAAGAACAAATACTGCCCAAAATGCGGATATAGAAATCTGTGTTTTGCTTAAAGGGGAGGATCAACATGGAGAGCATTTACATCTTTTCAGGGGGAACACTGAAACGTAAAGACAACAGCCTCGTATTGGAAACTGAAAATGGAAGAAAACATGTTCCCATAGAAAATGTCGGAGATATCAAAGTTTTTGGAGAAGTGAACATGAATAAGAGGTTTCTTGAATTTATGACTAAGAAGAGGATCATCGTTCACTTCTTCAATAGGGAAGGTTATTACGTTGGAAGTTATTATCCGAGGGAATATTTGAACAGTGGTTTGATCATATTGAAACAAGCGGAGTATTTCATGGATAAGAGTAAAAGATTGGAACTTGCCAAATCATTTGCGATGGGTGGAATAAACTCAATGTTGAGTGTTTTAAAATACTATTCAAGAAGAGGAGTAAAGATTGATGAAAGAATCAGATTGATCGAGGAATTAAAGAGTAAAATTAACGATCAAAATAGCATCGATTCCATCATGGGAATAGAAGGTAATTGTAGAGAAGTTTATTACTCAGCTTTCAATTCTATAGTTAAGTCTGAGGATTTTAAAATCAAAAGGCGTGAGAAACGTCCCCCAACTAATTACATGAATACCCTCATAAGTTTTGGAAATTCTCTGATGTATACGACTGTTTTATCCGAGGTGTATAAAACCCATCTCGATCCAAGAATAGGCTTTTTGCACGAAACAAATTTCAGAAGGTTTTCTCTGAATTTAGATGTCGCGGAGGTATTCAAACCAATAATAGTTGACCGAGTAATTTTCGCACTGGTGAACAAGGGTGAGATAAAGAAAAGTGATTTTTCGAGGGTAACTGAAGGGTTAAAACTCAGCGATAAGGGAAAAAGAAAATTTATAGAAAAATTCGAAGAAAAATTAAAAACGACTATAGAACACCCAAAATTGAAAAGAAAGGTATCATACCGCACCATAATAAGAATGGAATTGCACAAATTGGAAAAACACATACTGGGTGATGAGAAATACATTCCATTTGGTGTGAGGTGGTAAATAATATTTGTAATAATGGTTTATGATTTTAATGAAAAAAGAGTGGCGAAGGTATTAAAAATAGGGAGAAAATATTTGAGATGGATTCAGAACTCTCTTCTTGAAGGTGAACTAACGAGGGCGAAATTCGAAAAATTGAAAATGGAAATAGAGAGAATAATGAACAAGAAAGAAGATACTGTAAGATTCTACATACTACGAACCAAGAAAATGCTTGAAATCGAAAACATTGGAGTTGAAAAAAGCGATACCTCAATATTTTTGTAATTTCACTGTGTCGATCTTCAATGGGTTGGAATTCCAGATCGATCGACGCAACTTGTATCTTTTACATTATGTGGTAGAATACAATTGAATCTTGGGATGTTTTTAATTATCCAAATTATAAATCAATATCATGATTCAACGAAAATATTCTAATCTGTAGAGATTTAAAAAACAGAATGATATGGGTTTCAATCGAACCTTAGAGGAATGGAAACAAAACTGAACGGAAGGCATTTAAGATATCTTCTACGTTTCAATCGAACCTTAGAGGAATGGAAACTTTTCTTGTATGAATTATCAAACTCGAAAGGGTACAGTTTCAATCGAACCTTAGAGGAATGGAAACCTATCTGGCGGAGAAATT
>QNAU01000136.1 GCA_003641545.1 Thermotoga sp. | reverse complement strand
TGAACAAAATTTTGAAAATGAGGAATATTCCCATGAAAGAAGTTTTAGAATCAGGGCTCGTGGAGAAAGAAGGAAGTCAGCTTTTAATTTTGACACCAAGGGAGAGGGCAAAAATTATAGAATCGAAGAGAGAACTTTCTGCCATTGATAGAGTTCATTATTTATACCACCTGTGGAAAGAAGGAACAATTTTTAGATTTGTGAAATCCTTAAGTGAAGATGAAAAAAAACTCTGGTCATCCCAGTCAGTTATCAAAACCCTTGAATATCTCTATGATATCGAAAACGATGGAACCTACAAGGATTTAATAAAATTCCTGAAGGGCAGATGGCTTTAATAGAAGCGAGGGGAAATATGGTGAGTATGGATATAGGCTTTAATATTATAGAAAAGAAAGAGCATTCAAATGAGATATTCAAAGATAGAATAAGCATAGTTGAATTTTTGAGACAGGTTTACAGAGAAGAAGAAATCCCGCTCAACATTGCGGTTTTTGGAATAGACAATTTGCTTTACTATTCCAAAGAACCAGAAAGAATCTCAAGGAAAATAGGAAACATCCTACAGGACGCCGCCAATTTTTTTGTTAGGAGATATTACATAATTCAAATTGTTGTGGAAGAAAAAATTGAAATCGTGGAGACATCTGAAAAGCCGAGAGTGAATTACAAAGACAAACAGTTTCTGCTTTATCCGATATTTGGTAGAGTAAAGCAAGTGGATTTTAAACACTTCATCGCACCGCTAAACCTACAGTCATGAGAGGGACAAAATGAGAAAATGAGACTCGATGGTTGGGAAGGTTGGCATTTTCATCACTTGGCAAGAAGAGCCAGAACATACGGATTGGATAGAATAGCTAATCTGCTGAATGTTGTGGGGTGGAAGTTAACAAAGGGAGAAAACCTTCCAGATGACACAATACATGAATTGGAAAAAGCCCTTATAAAAATAGCATCTATAAAAAATTTTGACAGGACATGCGATAAACCCGATTGTGAAATTTGCGAAAGAGTCGTAAAGGAATTTTCTTCCGGAGAATCTTTTGATGTCCCTTGGAAACTAAGGATAGAACTTTACAGATGGCAAAAAGAGGCAAAAAAATTGTGGTGGGAAAATGGGGGGAGGGGAATCGTCAAAGTTGTTACCGGTGCTGGAAAAACTATTTTTGCTCTTTCCTTGATCTCCGATTTGTTCAACTCCGAAGCGTATGAAGATGGAGGATTGAAGGTAATCATAATAGTTCCCACCACCGTTCTCCTCGATCAGTGGCTCATTGAAACGATGGATAAACTACACATACCAAGAAAAAACATAGGGATTTTTTGTGGAAAAGAAAAGGAAGAGGTGGAAAATAAGGACATACTGATATACGTCATAAATTCGGCAAGAGAACACTTGAAGAATCACTATGAGAAATTCTTCAAGGGTGATGATCTGTTCCTCATCGCCGACGAATGCCATAGGTATGGGAGCAAAGAGAATTCAAGGATATTCGATATCCCTTTCTCTTACACCTTGGGACTCTCCGCAACTCCAGAGAGATACGGAGATTTTGGATTCGAGGAGAAATTAATACCAAATTTGGGTAGCGTAATTTACACCTACACATACAGTGACGCTCTGAGGGATGGGATCATCCCACCATACAAGATCATAAGGTTGATGATTCATCTCACACCATCAGAAGAGTTTGCCTATGAAGAGATAACAGAAAGAATAAACAAACTCACAAAGGTTCTCATTTCCAAATATCCGGAACTGGAAAAGGCGTTTCATACGGATTTTATCAAACAGCTGAACAAATTATATGAAAGGACCGGTGATGAACTCATAGCAAGATACGTTACCCTTTTAAACCAAAGGAAATCGATAATACATCTTTCAAAATCAAAACTCCATGCTCTTAAATGGTTATTCAAAGAAGAAAAACTTGGCAGAGAAAAGGTTTTAGTCTTTCATGAGAGAATCGAAATCTCCGAGCACATTTTCAAATACCTAAAGGAAACAGGGTTCTCCGTTGGGATATATCATTCAAAAATGCCTGTGAAAGATAGGTTACGAAGTATTTCCAACTTCAGGGATGGAAAGATAAATATTCTCGTAGCGTGCCGAGCTTTGGATGAAGGATTCGACGTTCCTGCAGCAGAAACGGGAATTATCGTGGCTGGCACGAGCAGTGTGAGGCAGTGGATACAAAGAATGGGAAGAATATTGAGGAAATCTCCATCGAAGATGTATTCAAAGATATATGTGGTGTCCGTGGATGCGGTTGAACATGATATTTTTAGAGAGAAAGATCTTGCAGAATTTGAGAAAGAAGCACTTGGGGTAGAATCAATATATCTGGGTAATAAGGAATAACATCGACAGGGTTGAAGAAAAGGTGAGGATATTTTCAATACTTGAATTTCATCCTTCCGCCACGAGTTTTTCAAGTTCTTTGAGTCCCAATAGTATGAGATTTTCTCGCTTGTTTTCAACACCACGGAATCCACTTTTGCTCACCATCATGTAAAGTTTTTTCCTGTTGTCCTTCAAATAATTCCCCTTTTTAATCAGCTCTTCAACATCTCGTTGGGTTAATGGTTTCGATGTCCACTTACACTCGACGAGGAGCAAGTTTTCCTCACATTCTGCCACGATGTCAATTTCGTAGCTTTCTCCTTTTTTATCAGGAACCCTTCCCCAGTGTTTTCCCACCTTTTCAGGCGTCGGGATGATTCCCTTCCTTGCAAGGAGAGGAAGAAGTTCTTTCACGATATCTTCAAATCCCAATCCAACATGCTCTGACAAATTGGATAGGGTTTTATTTAGTGCATGCTCCGAATTGAATTCAATCTCCTCCATCTGGGAATACACGAATCTGTACCAGAATCTCAAAAAATTATCCTTTATCCTGTATCTGACCCCTCGTTTCCTCTTCGATAGAAAATTCCTCACCTTCTCAAGAATTTCATAGTTATTCACAAGCTCGTGAATGTATTTCATCACCGTTGTCCTTTCCATACCAGTTCTATCCGCGATTTCACTCAACTCTCTATCGAAATTCCCTATTGCCTCGAGGATGGAAAAATATCCCACATGTTCCCCCCCGAATTCCATTATCAACAAGTTTTTTCCTTCATCTTTCAAAGACGCAAAATCTTCAAAGAAAAGTTCCCATAACTTATCCTTCACCGCTTGTTTGATCTCGAGATACCATAGATATCTTGGCACTCCCCCCAGAATTGTGTACCACAGGATTGTTTCTTCGAAAGAATATCCAAAATCTCCAAGCATCTTGCATACTGAGAGGAAGTCAAATGGCCTAAGATTCATCAGGTAATCAGCACGGCCAAACAAAGGGGATTTTGTGTCCAGAAAAATTTTCTTCATCATCCCAGAATACGATCCAGAAAGAACCAAAAATACGTTGGAATCTATCTCATCCCATACCTTCTGCAGAATACTGAGTACAGAAGGATCAACTCTGAGAAATTTCTGAAATTCATCGAAAATGACGATATCTTCCTTCGCAAGAAGATATTTAAAAAACTCTTCCCAATTTACAAATGAAGCATTCAAAAGTTGTCTCGAGAAATCTTTGAGAAGTGTTTTGGAATTTCTCGTGTCCACGAAGAAATATCTTGCCCTCTTGAAAATGTATTTTAAAAGAGTCGTTTTTCCCACTCTTCGTCTTCCGTACAAGACGATCATTCTCTTACGGTCTCTCTTTTCCAACATCTTTTTAAAAAACTCAATTTCACGTTTTCGATCGTAAAATTTGATAGTGTCACCACCTTTGCATCGCGATGTATAAAGTATACTTAATAGTAATATACTGTTGAGTATATTATATCACATAGATATAAATGAAACGAGGAGAAATCCATTATACGATGTTTTTGTGAAGATGTCCTTTCCATCCGAGAATACACGATATTGATGAAATAGTTTACACTTTCCCACGCCATCTAACTTTTATCGCCTGTTATCAAGCTCAGTATATCCAGTAGATTGCTCAGTCCCTCACCCGTCATGGCGGAGAATTCCACGGTGTAATACTCACCGTATTTTGACAAAACGTCTTTGAACACCTTCCTCATCTTGATCCTTTCACCCATCTTCAATTTGTCCACCTTGGTCAGCACTATGGTGAAATCGAAACCGTAATACTTGACCCATTCGAGCATCTTCAAGTCGTTTTCGTTCGGTGGATGTCTCATATCCATCAGAATGAAACACATGG
>QNAU01000135.1 GCA_003641545.1 Thermotoga sp. | reverse complement strand
TTATCCTCGGAGATGAGAAGACATGCGATGAGTTCGATGGGAACAACGCAGGTGAGCTCTCGATCGACGGTGAAAAGTATCGATACAAGATCGCGAAGAAAAATCACGACAATTTGAAGAAGCTGAGGGAGAAATTCCCATCTTTGAATCCATCACGTTGTGGTTTGAAACCATCTTTCGGAACGGGAGATAGACTTGGAATAGCAACCCCGGCACACATAATCGCGTTCGAAAAATACGGAAAGGATCTCTTCCCATTTTTGGCACAACAATCTGTCAGGGAGAGGATGAGAACCAAGAGAAGTTGGGACGATGTGCTGGATGATGCCGTATGGGGTGTTTTCGAGAGAGGATACGATGGAGAATTCGGTGCGGATGCGGATCACGTGAAAACTTTGGATGAACTCGAAGGAGCGCTGAAGGTCGGATACACCATGTTCACGATCGATCCATCTGATTACGTCAGAGATCCCAGACAGATGAAATTGGAGGAGAAGAGAAGAGTTTACGAGAATTTGGATGGTATAAAGGACATTGAGAGGATGTATTTGGGAAGAAGATATGAAATCTTCGGAGAATCTCTCATCTTCGACGAGTCGAATCTCGTCGACATAGCTTTGACCTATCTCGATGCGATAAATCATGTTGAAAAGATGTTCAAATTTCTGAAAGAGAGCAAAAAGGAAGAATTCGATTTCGAAGTCTCGGTGGATGAGACATCTGCCCCGACATCACCACTGGCTCACATATTCATAGTGGAGGAGTTGAGAAGAAGGAATGTCGAATTCACCAACTTAGCTCTGAGATTCGTTGGAGACTGGCAGAAAGCGATTGACTACATCGGTGATTTGAACTTGCTCGATCGCGAACTACATCTTCACGGTGAAATAGCGAGGAAATTCGGGGGATACAAATTGTCGCTACATTCTGGAAGTGATAAATTTTCCGTTTACCCGTTGTTCTACAAGAACACCGAGGGACTGTTCCACGTGAAAACGGCTGGAACGAGTTATTTGGAGGAGATCAAGGTCATAGCGATGAAGGATCCAAAACTCTACAGGGAGATACACAAATTCGCTTTGACAGTTTTCGAAAGAGATAGAGCTTCCTACCATGTGACGACCGATCTCTCGAAGATACCGAACATCGATGAGCTGTCCGACGATGAACTGATGAATCTCTTCAACGATCCAAATTCAAGGCAGTTGATACACATAACCTACGGTTCCGTTTTGAACGCCAAGGATGAGGATGGAAATTACAGGTTCAGGGACAGAATATTCAGGATACTCTTTAAGAACGAAGAGGAACACTACCATCTTTTGAGTGAACACATAGGGAAACACTTGAAACTTCTCAAAACCTGAGGAGGGATGTGAATGAGTGAGATACTCAGGATCTTCAGTTTGGAGGGTAAGAATGCTGTCATAACCGGAGGCGCGGGAGTTCTCGGATCAAAGATAGCGGAAGGTCTCGGAAAAGCGGGAGCCAGAATAGCCATATGTGATATAGTGAACGCGGAAAAGAGAGCGGAGGAATTGAAGGAAAAAGGTATCGATGCGAAAGGTTATTACATCGATGTTCTGAACCCAGATGAGATAAAGAAATGTCACGACAAGGTTATGGAGGATTTCGGAAAGGTGGACATACTGGTGAACGCTGCCGGTGGAAACATGAAGGAAGCGACAACCTCCGAAGAACTGAGCTTTTTCGATCTGCCGCTTTCGGCACTCGAAAAGGTCGTCGCTTTGAATCTCTTCGGTGGGGCAATACTGCCTTCTCAAGTTTTTGGAAAAAGTATGGTGAAAAATGAGGACGGAGGATCCATCATAAACATATCCTCCATGAATGCATTCAGACCGCTGACGAGAATTCCGGGATATTCAGCTGCAAAAGCTGCAGTGAGCAACTTCACACAGTGGCTCGCGGTTCATTTTGCCCAGGAATATAACAAAAAGTTGAGGGTCAACGCGATAGCACCCGGATTCTTTCTGACCACGCAGAACAGATACCTGTTACTCGACGAGAATGGAAACCTGACACCGAGGGGAAGACAGATACTCGATCACACCCCTATGGGTAGGTTCGGTGATCCGGAGGATCTCATAGGTGTCTGCATCTGGCTCGCTTCGGATGCATCCAGATTCGTCACCGGAACCGTCATACCAATAGATGGTGGTTTCAACGCGTATTCTGGTGTTTAATAATGTATCGAAAGGAGGGTTCAGGGTATGAGAGTTGGAATAGTTGGACTCGGCAGGATGGGTATGAACATGACGAGAAGGCTCATGAAGTTTGGACACGAGGTGGTTGTTTACAACAGAACCTTGTCGAAGGTGGATCAGATGGAGCAAGAAGGTGCGATAGGAGCGAGATCACTGGAGGAGCTGGTTCAGAAACTTCCGAGAAGGAGAGTTATATGGATAATGCTACCCGCCGGGAAACCAGTCGATGACCACATACAGATGCTCTCCGAACTCGTCGATGAAGGGGATATACTCATAGATGGAGGAAACAGTTATTACAAGGATGACATAAGAAGAGCGGCGGAACTCGAGAAGAAGGGAATACATTACATGGATGCGGGTGTATCCGGTGGAATATGGGGATTGAAGATTGGATACTGCACCATGGTTGGAGGGAGGAAGGAGGATTTCGATTACATAGAACCGATACTGAAGGCACTCGCTCCCGAGGGGGGATATCTATACTGTGGTCCAACGGGAGCGGGACATTTCGTCAAGATGGTTCACAACGGGATAGAATACGCGATTATGGAGGCATACGGTGAGGGATTCGAGATTCTGAAGGCATCCAAATACAGTGAATACTTCACGCTGAAGGATATAGCGCATCTCTGGAACAGGGGAAGTGTTATAAGATCTTGGCTCTTGGAACTTCTCGAATCCGCATTCGAGAAGGATCCAGATCTCGAATCGATTCAAGGATACGTTGAAGATTCAGGAGAAGCAAGATGGACCGTTCATGAGGCTGTCGATCTCGGTGTCTCCGTAACCGGAATAGCTCATGCCTTGTTCAAGAGATTCGAATCGAGACAGGAGGACGTGTTCTCGAACAAGGTTCTTGCAGCGTTGAGAAGAGAATTTGGAGGGCACAGGGTTTACAAGAAAGGTGAAGAGGTGAGAAAGAAAGGAGCAGGAGCTGGAGGAATAGAAGCTGCCAAGCCGGATAAGGAAATAAAGATACCTGTGGATGATGAGAAGAAATGAAGATGAACAAGATGGATGGTGAGAAAGAGTGAAGTATATCGAGGATCTCGAAGGTGAGATAAACGAGGAATCAATCCAGGAACTGATTTCTCAAGTTTTGAGTGATTACACAAAACTTGAAAAGGTTCTGGTCATCCATCCCGATTACACGAGGGATGATTTCACCGATCTCATCTTTCCAACTCTTCTGTCCGAGCTCAAAAGAAAAGGATTGAAAGAACTTCACACCTTGAATGCGAGTGGCACGCACAGGAAAATGTCTGAGAAGGAGATGATGGAAAAACTCGGATTGGAGGAAAAACCGGATTTCGTGTACTTCCACAATCATGAATTCGACGATCCGAGGGTGTTGATGGAGGTCGGGAAACTTCCAGCGGAATTTGTCTTCGAAAAAACCCAAGGTGAGTTGAGAAAGGAATTTCCAGTCACCGTAAACAAGATGGTATTCGAAGATTTCGATTTGATAATCGCCATATCTGGAACTGTTCCGCACGAAGCGACGGGATATTCCGGTGCTCTGAAAATATTCATACCTGGAATAGCGGGACCGGATGTCGTAGGGCTTTTCCATTGGGTGGCTGTCTTGATAGGAATTCCACGCATAATTGGATCTGTAGATAACCCCGCAAGGGACGTGATAAACGAATCCTGCTCCATGATCTTCAAAAGGATCAAAGCGGATGTTCTGTCCTTCAACATGGTGTTTGAGGAGGGTGAAAGGATAATACCGAAGGGGTTGTACATAGGTGAAGGTTATGAAGGATTCCTCAAAACATACAGGTTGGCTTCGAAAGCCAGTTCAAAACTCCACGTCATCTACCTCGACGAACCACTCGATGTTGCAGTTCAAGTTATAGGTCCACATTACGATGAATTCTGGACTGCGGGAAAAGGATCCTACAAACTTCAGAGACCTGGTGTGATGAAGGATGGAGGAGAGATAATAATATACGCTCCACACATAAAGATTTTTCACTCGAATAGGAAGATGGACGAAGACATAAGG
>QNAU01000134.1 GCA_003641545.1 Thermotoga sp. | reverse complement strand
GATGAGTTGAAAGGATCCGAAGACGAGAAAACGCGCGAAAAATACATCCAGGAATTTCTCGGAAAGATAGAAGAAGCATCATCGGTAATTTCAAATTGTCTCAGGGAATCTCAAGGAAAGTTGAAGAAAAAGATACATTTCATCGCGTTGCTTCAAATGTGGCTTCCTCTCGCGATCATGGGTTTGACGATGGGTGTTGGAATATACGCGATCCTCAGGATCTTCAAATATCTCGCACCTCTCATGAAATCATCCAAGATGCTTGAAAAAGGTGATCTAACATTCAAATTCGAGAAAGAATACAAGGGAAAGGATGAGATCACACAACTTCTCAGAACCTTCCAAATTGCAACGACGAAATTAAAACAAAACATGCTTGTTATCAGCTCACAAACAGAGGAAGTTGCTTTAAATGTTGAGAACATTGCAAACTCCATGGAGGAGATATCCAACAACATAAACGAGATAACCAACCGGACGAACGATATAGCGAAGAAGATAGAGAACATATCCGCGAGTGTCCAAGAAACAACAGCCGGGGCTGAGGAGATATCATCTGCGACAAAATCGATAGCAGACAATGCGCAAACCGCATCTTCATATGGAACGAACAGTTTGGAACTTGCGCGAAATGGTAGCGAGATAATAAAGAGCGTGATAGAGAACTTGAAGAACATAACAGAGATATCGAAGGACATACAAAGGGTGGTGGATGAATTCAACGAGGGGGCGAACAGGATAACGGGATTTGTCGAGACGATAACGTCGATAGCGGATCAAACGAATCTATTGGCATTGAATGCAGCGATAGAAGCTGCGAGAGCGGGAGAAGCAGGAAAGGGATTTGCAGTGGTGGCAGATGAGGTGAAAAAGCTCGCGGAGGAGAGCAGAAAAGCAGCCGAGGAGATAACAAAGGTTGTCCAGACGGTGAGTGAAACGGCGAAAGATGCGATGGCAGTATCTGAGAGAATAAACAAAAGGATAGAAGAAGGTGCAAAGTTAGCGGATGAAGCGGATGAGAAGTTGAAAGAAATAGTAAGTAGTATGGAGAAGATAACCGGGATGATGGAAAACATAGCGGCGGCGGTGGAGGAGCAATCGGCATCTGTGGATGAGATAGCACAAGCCATGACGATGAATTCGCAGAATGCGACGGATATATCTGCGTCCACGGAGGAAATATTGTCAGCCCTTGAGAATATAAACACATCCGTTGGGGAAATAACGGCATCTGTCAGGAATTTGAAGGAAAGCGTGGAAATGCTGAGAGCTGAAGTGAGAAAATACAGGGTGAACGGTGATTCCGGCAAAGTTGCTGAAGAGAAGGCGGAAGAAGCTGAGAAAGAAAAGAAAAAGCAAGATGAAGGGTGAAATGAAAAAGCCCAAGGAGTTTCCTTGGGCTTTTATCTTTTCATTATTTTTTTCAGGTTCTCCTCGTAAGGGGGATAGATGACTCCTTTCTCCGTGATTATCGCAGTTATCAGTTCGTGATCTGTGACATCGAAGGCGGGATTTCTTACTTTGACACCCTGTGGGGCTATTCTTCTACCGCCACAGTGTGTCACTTCATCGTGCGACCTTTCCTCTATTGGAATACCATCCCCGTTTGGTATGGAAAGATCTATCGTGCTCGTTGGAAGAGCAACGTAGAATGGAATGCCGTGTTTGTTGGCAAGGACCGCCAAACTATAGGTCCCTATTTTATTCGCCACATCTCCATTCGCCACGACTCTGTCTGCCCCAACTATGACAAGATCTATCTCACCCTTTTTCATCATCCATCCAGCCATGTTGTCACTTATCAAATAAGTATCCTTTATACCGTATTTCAAGAGTTCCCAAGTGGTCAGTCTCGCTCCTTGAAGGTAAGGTCTGGTCTCATCGACAAAGACCCTCAATTTCTTTCCCTGCTCGAAAGCTGTTCTTATAACCCCAAGAGCTGTTCCGTAATCGACAGTTGCTAAGGATCCCGTGTTGCAATGTGTCAGTATCGTATCTCCATCCTTTACGAGCTGGGAGCCGTGTTTTCCAATGTTCTTATTTGTCTCTATATCTTCCACGGCTATTTTCACGGCTTCCTCCTCCAACTTCTCAAGAATCCCATCCATCTTTCCACATTCCATCAATCTGTTTTCCATCCTATCCAATGCCCAGAACAAGTTCACCGCAGTTGGTCTGGTTTCTTCCAAGGTTTTCTTGACCTTTTTCATCCATCCCACAAAATCGTTGAAATCCCTCGATTTTCCGTGAAATTCCATAGCCCCAAGAACATATCCAAATCCCGCGGTTGCACCTATCGCTGGGGCTCCTCTGACTATCATTTTCCTTATGGCTTCAGCTACCTCAAGGTATGTTTTACATTCAACGTATTCTTCCTCAAGCGGTAATTTCCTCTGATCGATCAATTTCAAAGATTCACCTGTCCATTCCATCGTGATGCTTTTCAATTCCATACCTCTCCCCTCGATCATACCTTAAATTGCGAAAGAATATCCTCGAGAATCTTAAGGGCTTCCGACAGTTTTTTATTCTGTTCATTCAACTTTTCGACAAGTTCATTATGTCCTTTCATCATTTTCATCATCTCATCACTGAGTTCGTTTATCTTGGTCATCCTGTTCGCTATCTCCGTCGTTGCATCATCTATCTCTTTCATGGCATTTAACTGTTCATCCATTTGGGATTCAAAACCCTCGAAGGTTTCATTCGCCGATTTCACCTTCTTCTCTATCTCCCCGAAAATTTCATTCAGAGATTTTCCTTCCTCCTCTGCCTCGCTCACAACCTTCAGAACATTCTCCATGCTTTCATCAGCCTTGACGGTGTATTCTCTTATGTTCCTCAATATATCCGCTATATTTTCTATGGCTTTTTCACTCTCTTCCGCCAATTTTCTGATTTCATCTGCAACCACCGCAAATCCTTTTCCCGCTTCTCCTGCCCTTGCCGCTTCTATCGCCGCGTTCAGGGCGAGAAGATTGGTTTGAGACGCTATGGATGATATGAGCTGGACTATCTCCTCAATTTTCTCAGTCAACGAGGTCAGGTTGGACAGATTGTTCGATACCTCTTTGGTTCCTTCGACAACCCCTCCTATAACCTTGGACATTTTTTCAACACTCCCCATACCTCGATTGACAGCTTCCAAGGTTCTTCCCAATTCCTCCTTAACTTCCTCGGATGATCTTTTGGCTCTTTCAGATATCTCACTCACATTCGACGATCTTGCAGATATTTCCTCCGTGTTGGCTGTCGCATCCGTCAAACTGGCGTTGATCATCTCGAATTTTTTCCTTATGCTCTTAGATATTTCACCGAGATTCTCCGACAACTGAAACACTTCTTTTGACACATCCTCAACGCTTTTCTCCGAATCCTTCAATTTAAGCATACTGTTGATCAGTTTCTCCCTCATATTCAACATGTAATTTCCAACTTTTTCGAGAAATCCCATCTTCTTTGGCTCCACTCGTATCGTGAAATCCCCCGATCCAAATTTTTCCGTCACCACACTGATGGAATCCACAGCCTTGAACACTCCCAATTTGAATGACACGAAAACGATTGCAATCATTATGATCGATGTTATCAGGATTATCACGATGAGCATTCTTATATTCTTATTCAGCAGTTGTATCATTTCGTGCTTCGATTGTGATATGACGATAGTTCCTATGGATTTACCTGAGAAATCTTTCAGTGGGAAATAGGTCAGGAAGGATTTTTCGACATCACCCATCACAACCTCTTTCATCCCCTCTTCAAGGTCCTTAGGATCGATCAACTTGTTCATTTTGTCGGAAGAGCTGTAGATCACTACAAAATCTCCTATCTCCTCTCCCTTCAACTTCCAGGCTATCTTCTTCAAAGATTTATGCAGAAGAAATGCAACACCTTCCAAACTTAGATCTTTCATTATCTTATCACCTATGTTGAAGGAAGTTCCAAATTCTACAGATCCGATCACCTTATCGAAAAACTTTATGGGTGCGACTCCTCGGATACTCAATCCTGCCTTCCCGAGTTCTATTCCTTTCACAGGCTTACCTTCCCTGTTGACCTTGACCACGGTAAGCCTGAAGGATGAGAGATCATCACCGTATTTTTCAGGAGCATGAGCTCTCAGAAAAGATATGGCTGGAGGTTTATGAAACTGCAGTATATTTATATTCCTCTCCTTTTTCATCTTCTCAAAGAGTGGGACGAATTCCTCCTTCAACGATTCCCTATCCTCGTTCGCCATCATTATCTGGACGAATTTCAT
>QNAU01000133.1 GCA_003641545.1 Thermotoga sp. | reverse complement strand
GGCATCAATCAGTCCTGGAACCACGTACATACCTTTCAGATCCAGTTCAACCTTTCCCTCGTTGTAATCCCCTATTCCAGCTATCCTCTTTCTGAAGAGAGCTATGTTTCCCTTCTCGATTTCCCCG
The DNA here is from genome assembly GCA_003641545.1 of Thermotoga sp. Classification (GTDB taxonomy): domain Bacteria; phylum Thermotogota; class Thermotogae; order B21-G9; family B21-G9; genus B21-G9. Next base: position 4,161 of record QNAU01000133.1, on the reverse strand, counting down.
GAGAAAACGTTGACTATTCGTGCATTCTTTAAAAGAACATCCGCCTTTTCAGTTCCCAAAGCGATGGGAACTATATCCTTTATCCTCATCTTTCATCCCTCCTCGTGAGTTCATCCAACAAGAGAATCAAAAGTTCATTCACATCTTTGAAATCTCTTCCAACCATGACGAATTCGAAATCTCTCCCATACTTTTTTCTGTAATTCTCGATGAAGATCTCATCGTTCACGGTATCTCCAACATACACTCCATTTTCTCCTTTGACGATCTCATCCAACAGATGAGGATCGGGTTTCAAGCCTTTCTCACGCGTTATGAAATTCTCAAACTCGTATCCCATTATTTCAAATGCCAGTTTTAGCTCAAATTCCGTTCTTCCAGTTACGACTCCCAATTTCTTGAACTTAGAGATCTTTCTGAGAAGATCCACATCGACCAGACTCTTCTCGTTCTTCCACAGACCATCGAAATCGAACAATCTCCTCTCATAAATCTCACCAAAGTAATACGTATCGAACAGATCCTTTATGTAAGCAACATCAAGTTCAACCTTCACCTTTTCCCTGAACCAATCTACCTTCCCTCCATTCGGAAAATCCTCGATCAATCGGATGGGATCATCATCCATGAAAGACAGTATCAACGCCTCACTCAACTTGTAATCATCCCCGAAACTTCCCCTTTTTCTGAGGTTTCTGAGAATCTCCAAATCCAACTTAATATCTCTTCCAAAATCCCTCAACACATTTTCAACCGTGTATTTTGTCGCCAGATCATAGCTCATACTCGCATCCATCAGGACTCCATCGACATCGAAGATCAACCAGTTAACCGAGGAAATCCTTGAGAGCGGATATGAAGGCATCGTTTTCCTCCCTTCTACCCACCGTAACCCTGATCTTTCCTGACAATCTACCATCCATCTTTCTGACGACTATTCCCCTTTCCAGAAGGAAATCGTATGCTGGAACATCCATCAGGAGGAAATTCGTCTCGCTTGGATACGTTATATCGCTGAAAATATTTCTGATCCTTTCCCTCTCTTCAATGATAAACCTCACCCTCTCTTTCACGATCTCGTAATTATCCATCATCAACTCCCCTATCTTCATGGATAGCGAGCTCATTGCAAACGGTGGTCTTATCTTCAAAATTGTGGATATTATCTCCTCATTCGCAACCGCATATCCTATCCTGATTCCAGCGAGACCGAATGCTTTTGAGAATGTTCTGAGTATTATCAAATTGTCGAAATCGTCGAGAAGATCGAGATAATTTTCACTCGCAAACTCGTGGTAAGCTTCATCTATCACCACGGGAACTCCAGTTTCCAGAACCTTCAAAATCTTCTCCCTTCTCTGCAGGTTCCCCGTTGGGTTGTTCGGGGAACATATGAAGACAACCCTCACATTGTCAACGTGCTTTTCAAGATCGACTATCTCAAAATCCTCATCTAAAGGGATATCCAGCACCTCGGCACCCTCAAGTCTCGCGAAAAATTCGTACATCTTGAAAGTGGGGGAGCTTATCACCACCTTATCCCCTTCGAATATCTTTATGAAATACGGTATCAGATCATCGCTACCGTTTCCAACGACGATCCTTTCAACCCCAAGCCCGAGGAATTCAGCCAATTTTTCCCTCAGAGGATTTGCAACTATATCGGGATACCTGTTGAACGGGATCTTCCTCATTGAATCCAGCAATTTGGATTTCAACTCTTCTGGAAGATCGAAGGGATTCTCATTCTTGTTCAGGAATATCACACCCTTTGGTTCATCGAGGATGTACGGTTTGAAATTCTCAATTTCCCTTCTTATTCTCATTCTTCTCTCTCCTTCTTCTCAATTCTTCCATTATCTCCTTCAAATCGATATCGTTGTATCTGAGAAGAACGAGTAGATGATAGAGAAGATCCGCAACCTCCATGATCAGGTTTTCTCTGCTATCCGCAGTCAGAACCTCAACCGCTTCCTCACCGAATTTTCTGTATATTCTCGACCTTCCGAGTTCGAACAGTTCTGATGTGTATGAACCATCCAAAGGATTGATCTTCCTATTTCTTATGATCTCTTCGAGTTCTTTGAGAATCTCGAGGGAGTAATCGATACCACCGGTGTATCTCTCAGGTTCCCCAAGTTTTCTGTAAAAACAACTCCAGTTTCCAGTATGACAGGCGGGACCTTTCGGATCGACGATCAAAAGAAGTGCATCATCGTCGCAGTCTATCCTGATTTCCAACACTTTTTGAAGATTCCCACTGATTTCTCCTTTCATCCTTATTCTACCCTTGGATCTTGAAAAATAATGTGCATAGCCCGTTTCAAGGGTCAACTTCAAGGCTTCCTCGTTCATGTATGCCAGTGTCAATACCGTCCCTTCCTTGTCCTGAACCACAACCGGAACGACTCCATTGTTCTTGTTCCAATCAACCTTTGAGAGGAGTTCAGACAAGTCTGACATTCACATTCCTCCTTCTCAGAAAATCTTTTACATCCTTCACACGGTATTCCCTGTAGTGAAATATGGATGCTGCAAGTGCGGCATCCGCGCCTATTTCAAAAATTTCGAGGAAATGTTCAGGTTTTCCAGCTCCACCGGAAGCTATTACCGGTATGGAAACGGTGTCCACCACAGCCTTTGTCATCTCCACATCGTATCCATCCTTCGTTCCATCCGTATCCATGGATGTGAGGAGAATCTCACCCGCCCCCCTTTCTTCCACCTCTTTCACCCATTTCAACAAGTTCAACCCGGTTCCTTTCCTTCCACCGTGCGTGTAAACCTCCCAAAATTTTCCGTTCCATTTTGCATCGATTGCAACGACCAAGTTCGAACTTCCGACGACATCCACCGCCTCATTTATGATATCCGGTCTCTCGACCGCGATCGTATTTATGAATACTTTGTCAGCCCCAGATTTCACGATTTCCCTCATTTCATCCACACTTCTTATTCCTCCACCCACTGTGAAGGGAATGTATATCTCCTTCGCAATCCTTCGAACGAGATCCGCCACTATCCTTCTTCTCTCATATGAGGCGGTTATATCCAAAAATACAAGTTCATCGGCTCCTTCGACCTCGTATCTCTTGGCAAGTTCAACTGGATCACCCGCATCCCTTATGTTCTTAAATTTTATTCCCTTCACAACCCTACCCTTGTTTATATCCAAGGCAACAACTATTCTCTTTGTCAACATATCACACTTCCTCCTGAATCTGCTTTTGTGTTATTCTACCACGCGAGGGATTTCACACTTTCCTTGACAAGAGGAGATATTATGGTATTTTTTTCTTGTATTGAAAAAATAGATCCCAACTTGTTGAAAGATGAGGGGGGAAGTGAAGTGATAGTAGAACTTGGGGAGAAAAAGCTGGACGATTACAGGAAAATCGTGGGAGATGAGTTGGAGGAACTTCATGAATTGGCAAAGGATTTGAAAGGTTTGAGGATTCTTCACATCAATTCCACATCGTTCGGAGGAGGAGTTGCGGAGCTTCTGAAATCCATAATACCAATGATGAAATCTCTCGGCTTGGATGTCAGATGGGAAGTCATGGAAGCAAATGGTGAATTTTTTCAGATAACGAAGAAGATACACAACGCATTGCAGGGTGGAGAAATAGAGATAGACGAGAAAGAATGGGAACTCTATGAGAAAGTGAACAGAGAAAATGCGAGGAAGATGGATCTCGGATCCGCGGATGTCGTGATCGTTCATGATCCCCAACCGGCAGCCATACCGTCGTTCTCGAAGATAGATACGACCTTCGTATGGAGATGTCACATAGATATGTCCTCACCCAACATGAAAGTTTGGAAAAGGTTCAAAGATTACCTATCAAAGTATGATCTCATGCTGTTTCACATGGAGGAGTATTTCAGGGAGGAGTTCAAAAGTATATCGTTACCATTTCCCCCGAGCATAGATCCACTGAGCCCAAAGAACATGGAGTTGGAGGAGGATTTCATCTCATCGGTGGCGAGAAGGTTCAACGTCGATCCGAGCAGACCGATACTCACCGTGGTCGCGAGGTTCGACCCATGGAAGGATCTCAACGCAGCGATAGATGTTTACAGGAAGGTCAAAAATTACGTGAAGGATCTTCAACTGCTCATCGTGTCGGTGATGGCGAGCGACGATCCGGAAGGTTGGAT
>QNAU01000132.1 GCA_003641545.1 Thermotoga sp. | reverse complement strand
GCTGGAGTTATCTTTTCGCATCCGACGAGATAGATCCCCTACGAGATTTTGACCCAGACAGAGTGAAGAAATTCAACAGACCTTTGAAGTATTACAACGAGGAGATACACGTTGCTTCATTTGCCCTCCCCAACTTTGTCAGGGAGATAATAGAATGAGTGGTGATTACATGGTGCACACCCTCGCATACGATGCGAGGGTTCGTGCCGTTGCCATAACTTCGAGGAATGTCGTTGAGGAATTCAGAAAAAGGCATGATCTATCTCCTCTCGCAACGGCTGCAATAGGGAGAGTGGCATCTGCCGCTCTCATGCTTTCTGCATGGGCATCGGAAAACGAGAGGATAACCATAATATTCGAAGGGGATGGGCCCATCGGAAGGATCGTCGTGGAAGCGAAGCCAGATCACACCGTCAGGGGCTACGTTGGAAATCCAAAGGTGGATCTACCGCTCAAAGATGATGGAAAACTCGACGTTGGAAGGGCAATCGGCAAGGGGACGTTGTACATAGTGAGAGATATAGGACTCAAGAATCCTTTCACAGGACAGGTGAACATAGTCAGTGGTGAGGTTGCGAAAGATTTAGCGTATTATTTCACCGTTTCAGAACAGATACCATCCGCAGTTTCACTCGGTGTTCTCGTCGGGAGGAATGGTGTGGTGGAGGCGGGAGGTTACATAATACAGATATTCGGTGGGCAGTTGGAGGAATGGGAAATAGATGAGATTGAAGGAAAGATTAAAGATTCCCCCGCGGTGACGGAACTCTTGAAAAGCGGGATGAGACCGGAGGATATTCTGAAGAATCTCCTCGGCGAACACCTCATGGAAATGTACAGATACGATGTTGGATTCAAATGCGATTGTGATAGAGAAAGGGCTTTCAATGCGTTGAGGCTTCTTCCGATCCATGATCTCAAAGAACTGTTGAAGGAAGGAAAGGCGGAGGTAACTTGCAAATGGTGTGGTGCGGTTTACATCTTCGAAAAAAAGGATATAGAGAGTATAATCCTTGAGAGGGAAGGAGATTGAACTTTTCGAGGGGGTATTCACCGTGAAGGATCTCATAAAGAAACTCACGGAGGTTTGTTCTCCCAGTGGAAGAGAGGATGCCATAGCGGATACCATATTGGATCTTCTGAAAGGTCACATCGATGGATACGAAAGGGACAGGCTTGGGAATCTTATAGTTTGGAAGAAGGGTAGGAGCGGAAAGAAAATCCTACTGGATGCCCACATGGATGAGATAGGTGTCATCGTCACGAACATAGATGAAAATGGTTTTTTGAGAATAGATCCGATTGGAGGAGTGAATCCGAGGATTCTTCTCGGAGCACGCTTGATTATAGATGAAGTGGTGGGAGTCGTTGGAGTGGAAGGTGAAAGCAGGGATGAGCTCGAGGAGAATCTCAAGAAGATGAGTTTCGACAAGATATACGTTGACATAGGAGTCAGATCTAAGGAGGAGGCTGAGAAGAAGGTAAGAATAGGAAGTTTCGGAACCTACTTACCCTGCTTCGCGGATCTCGGGAACAGGATACTGTCGAAATCCATGGATGACAGGGTAGGTTGTGCGGTGCTTGTGGAGGTTCTAAGGGAGATTGATGATCCGAAGAATGATGTCTATTGTGTCTTCGCGGTACAGGAAGAAGTTGGAATAGTTGGGGCAAGAGTTGCGGGTTTCGACATAGAACCAGATGTTGCGGTGGCTGTGGATGTCACAGGTGTCGGTGATACACCGAAAGCCTTGAAAAGAATATCGATGAGGCTCGGATGTGGACCAGCTTTGAAGGTCATGGATGGTAGGACGATAAGCGATAGAAAATTGCTGAACATGATGGAAAATCTTGCCAGGGAACTTGGAATACCATACCAAATGGAGGTTCTCCCCTTCGGTGGAACCGACGCGTTCGGATACCAGCTCACGAGAAGTGGCATACCATCCATGACTCTGTCGATACCAACGAGATACATACACACACCGAATGAGATGGTGGATTTCAACGATGTTCTGAACACCGTGAAATTGCTCAGGGAATTTGTGAAGATTTGATCATGGTTAAAAAGTACAGAATAATCGGAAGAGGAAACACGATAGAGTTCATAAACAGGGAGTTGGATGAGGAACAGAGGGATGCGGTTTTCAATTCCAAAGGTTATGCCTTAGTCATTGCAGGTCCTGGATCCGGTAAAACGAGGACCATAACTTACAAGATCGCCCAGCTCGTTCACTCAGGTGTGAATCCTTCAGAGATTCTGCTGATGACCTTCACGAGAGCAGCGGCGCGTGAGATGATAGAGAGGGCAAAGTCGGTTGTTTCCTCCGATTTGAATGGTATGCTTGCGGGCACTTTCCACCACGTGTGCAACGTTCTTCTCAGAAGATACGCACGTAGAATCGGATACGATGAAAATTTCACCATACTCGATCAGGAGGATTCCAAAGAGCTTATAAACTACGTGAGAAACTCGGTGATATCATCTACCGGTGTGGAGAAAAGAAGGGTTCCCCTTTCATCCGTCCTGAGAACGATCTTCTCTTATTCAATGAACACCCTCACCGATCTGAGGGATGCGGTATCCATGATCTCCCCAAAATTCATGGGAGAATACGAGATCATAGAGAAGATATTCGAAGGATACGTTCAGGAAAAATTGAACCAAGGAGTGATGGATTACGATGATCTACTGGTGAACACCTACAACCTCCTGAGGACGAACGAAGATATAAGGATGAAGGAAGCTTCGAGATACAGGTGGGTTCTGGTGGATGAATTTCAGGATACGAACATACTCCAGTTCGAGATAGCAAAGATGCTTTCCAGCATTCACGGAAATCTGTTCGTCGTGGGGGATGATGCACAGAGCATATATTCCTTCAGGGGAGCGAGATACGAGAATGTCATGGAATTCTCCAACATGAAAAACTGCAGGATCTTCAAGCTTCAGACGAATTACAGGAGCACGATCGAAATAGTGAATCTGATAAACGAGATGATCCCAAGGAAATCCTTCAAAAAGGAGCTGAAAGCTCACAGAGGAAGAGGGGAGAAACCCGTCCTGGTCAAGAGCTGGGATAGGATAGAAGAAGCCAACTTTGTTGCTCAGAGAATAGAGGAACTCATGGAAGACGGGATACCGCCGAGTGAAATAGCGGTGCTTTACAGGGTTCATTCACACTCCATGGATCTCCAAATGGAACTGATGAGGCGCAGAATAAATTTCAGAATATTCTCAGGATTAAAATTCACCGAACTCGCACATATAAAGGATATCATGGCTTTCCTGAAGGTCATTCAGAATCCGAGTGATAAACTGTCGTGGCTGAGGATTTTGAAACTATTTCCCGGGATAGGAAAGAGTTATTCCGGAAGGATCGCGGATGAAATAACCGATGGAATTGCACGAGGTATGGATCCTGTGAATGTCATGCGAAAGATCGGAATGTTGGGAAAGGTCAACCTGGATGATATAGCGAATCTGTTCGATGAGTTGTTCACCTTATCCGATCCGGCGGAATTGATAAAGCTCATCAGGGATCTGTTCTACGATGAATACATGATGCTCAGATATCCAGATTACAGGGATAGACAGTTGGATCTTGAAAGGTTGACGGAGATGGCTGACAGATACTCGAAACTCGGCGATTTCATCTCCGACATGATGCTCAGCGAAAAGGTTGATGTGGAAAGGGATTTGAATTCTTCGGATTCCATCGTTTTGACGACCGTTCATCAGGCTAAGGGATTAGAATGGAAGGTCGTCTTCGTGTTGTCGGTGAATCCCGGCGATTTCCCACATTACATGGCTCTGAAAGAGGGAAATCTGGATGAGGAAGAAAGGATATTCTACGTGGCTATAACGAGAGCCAAAGATATACTCTACATATCCACCCAGAGGTTGGGTAATCCCGTTCCATTCAGAAGCAACAGGATTGTCATGAGAAACGATGAGGTCAATTTCATATCGAGAATACCGGAGGATCTTGTGGATGAGTGGGAAATCGAGTGATCCTTCCGCCAACCACATCAAATTGACGGTGAATGAAAGAAATTACTTCAGAAGAGTGGATAAATTCCTGAGAAAGGCTTTGAAAGATTTGAGCTTGGGGAGGATATACTTTCTTCTGAGAAAAGGAAGAGTCAGGGTAAACGGGAAGAGGGTTAGAAAACCTTCTTATGAGTTGAATATCGGGGATGAGGTGTCCGTCGAAGTACCGAGTGATTTCTTCGATCACAACAAGAACGAAAAGGGCGAAATCCTCATACCGAGGAAGATGAATCTGGACATACTTTACGAGGAT
>QNAU01000131.1 GCA_003641545.1 Thermotoga sp. | reverse complement strand
TTTGTGCCCGTAGCTCAACGGAGAGAGCATCGGACTCCGGATCCGAGGGTTGCGGGTTCGACTCCCGCCGGGCACATTCTTCATTATCTCTTTCAAAATCGCCGTTCCTATCCTCACGTTCACGTCTATGTCGAAGAGATCCTCAAGGTTGTATTTACTTGAGAAATACTTGTCGTTTATCCAGAAGAATGTTGGAGCCCATATTTGGAATAAACCATACGCTGGATACTTGACCTCACCGGACAGGTAAGCATGACTGGTTGCGAAGGGGTTGAATTTGGATTCACATTCGATTATCGCAAGAAGCAATTCCAAAGGTAGATCCAAGGAAAAAAAGTTAACACTTTCAATGAGTGAATCTACAATCTCACTCGCTGTTTTCACGGGATCGACATCGGGTGGGGTTCCATAGGATCTCATCTTCTCAACGATGTACTCGATCATCTTCGATCTTCTTCCATATGTGGTGGATTTTATCTCTTCGTATAGTTTCATGATCTCATCGACGTATTCACCATCCTTCAACTCATCCAGATTTTCGACATTCCACCCCCACCTGTACATGGCAACAACGTATCTGAAGGAATCATCGTTTTTTTTGAACAGAAAAATCGAAGTTATCATCAGGGAAAAAATCAATGCTACGATGGCTAATTTCATCGATCTATGCGTCAGTCCTCCTTGCGGTATTTCATAGCGTATCTGAAAATGACCACCGGATCATCCTTGACATCGTAGATCTTCACGATGGCGAAGTTCCCTTCCACAGTTTTTAAAACGTAGAGGTGGGATTTAATAGGTTCGAGTCTTTCCGTCCCATCGTTCATGTTTTCAAGATCATTTATGCTTTTCCAGTAGTAATCTCTGATCTGCATCATTCCGGTATCCCTTATGAACTGCTTGGATGGGTCCGCTACCTCGAAATACCATTTCCCATTCACCTTGGTCAATCTCAGATCCACGAATTCATCTGAAACCTTTATCTTTCCAGCTTCGAAATCCCATCCTTTGTTTCCGATCGTATCACCTTCCGCGAACCATTTCTCATCACTTATCGGTATCAGGGGATCGAGTAGAAAACATCCACTTACGGTCAACAAAATCAGAACTGAAATTCCTATCACCTCAAGTATTCTCACTTCGTTGAATCACCCCCATTTTCCGGAAAAGAAAGAGAAAGATCGATTATCTTTTATTTACCAATCTTTTTTATTTCAAGCAAATCCCACAATCTGTCGAATTTGGGTCTGTAAAGGAAATCCTGATCCTCATCGAACACCGCGTAATCGTTCATCATGAGAAGGGCATTCACCAGTATGAGTCTTCCAATGTCTTTCATCCACATGTAAACCTTGCCATCTCTTGAGATCGGATCGTAGGTTATGTAAACTTCTCTTCCCTTGGGTAAAATCATGTTCAACTCGTCGATGTCGAATTGTTTCTCGCATTTCAATCCTATCAGCTCGAGATTCTCCACCATCTCCACCTTGTTTCCAAGCTCAAGTTCAACGGTGTATTTGCATGGATCGATGATTTGAAGAATTCGAGCGGTGAAGATCCTTTCGAAAATACTGGGATCGAACTTCTCAAACCATGAGAGAGGATAATCCAAGGTGATACCTCCAATGGATATCTCCATGACATTCTTCTCGTATTCACTCAAAAATTCGGGTGATTCCGAAAACATGTATAAAGTGAATAGAATGAGAAGCGAGATCATCACGAATTTTCTCATCATCTTTCACCTTCTTTTGGAACCACACAGATGAATTCACATGGTTCATCGAAGGGATTTTCGTATGAATGAGGTTCATTCGGTTCAACGAATATGAACATGCCTTCCCTCACTTCCTGTTTTCCATCTCTCGATCCAACCAGCATTTTCCCTTTGAGAACGTATATTTCGTGTTCCCAGGAATGTGTGTGTTCCAGTATGTAACCACGGGGATTCAGGATGAATTTTCTCATCACAAAGGTTGGTGCCTTCTTAGGATCCATCAAGACTTTCTTCTCGACTTTCCTCACATTTTCGTTGTCGAAATATTCCGTCTTCAAATTTTCAACATCGATTATCTCCATTTCAACCAACCCCCTCAATCTAAATGATCGCACAAACCGCGAAGAAAAATCAAATTTCATACATAAAGGCTATGGAGAAGAAAAATTCGAGCGAATCAAAGGATCTAAGGTTGACACCACATCCAAAATGTACATCCTCTATATTCATATTTCCACCAAAAGCTATCCCATTCTTTCCCGTTCGAAATCCGAACAACAGATTTTTATCCTCCCAGAGTATTGAAAAATTCATTCCATCCCTCGACCCAATGGATACATTCGTTGAATATCTTGAATCTACACTTCTCAAATTCACTCCAAAAATTGGTGCTGATTTGAATGAATCGAATTTGAGTCCTATCGATATCGTGTCAGTTATGTAGAGTGAGGGATTCAATGTGAAGGATACACCATCTTCCATCAATGTCGCATCTCCCGCCAGCTGTAGATATCCCAAGATGGGGATGGCAGTTAAAAAATGTAGTTCGTAATGATTCGATTTCAATTTGAACCCCACGCCGAATCTCATCCTATCCTTTATAACTTCCTCCACACCCTTTTTTCTGTAGTATTCCATGTATTTCATGACTCTTTCAACGTATCTTCTCGACGACGAAGTGTAACCTCTCTCTCTGAACGCACGATAACCCATGAAATAGGCAGCCAACCCTTCCTCGATCGAGCCGGTTTTTTCTATGAGTTTGGAAAGATATTCACATCCGGCGGAGACATTTTGAAATGGATCGAATGAATTGAAGGCACCATTTTCGAAGGCTGTCGGTGTCTTTATTTGCATCAAACCTTTGGCGTTCGATCTGGAAATGGCGTGCAATCTGAAGGAAGACTCCATCCTCATGACCGCCTTCATGAGCGAGGAATCCACGCCCTTTCTCGAACATAGAGGGGATAAAATCGAAGTGTTCAACGGCAGAGGAAAATCCACACCCTTGGTGATGAAAAAAGAAAGGGAATCACCGTGAATCTGAAAACTCACGAAATCCCTGCTCTGAAAGATCATCCCGCTTGCAGAGTTTGGTAACGAGAATGGAACATCCGCCACAGCGGATAGATCGAGTAAATCTGCCAGGAAATTTGGAAACAGAGAAACCGAAATCATGGTTAAGATCAAAAAAATTCCCCTCATTTCATGAGGGGTTTTACGTCTATCTTCCATCCCGTCAGTTTGACAGCCAACCTGACATTCTGCCCTCCTTTCCCTATAGCCAAGGAAAGTTGGGTGGGGGAGACGTAAACTCTGGAGCTCTTCTCCTCCTCGTTCAGTATCTGAACATCCACGACACTGGCTGGAGAGAGGGCATTCGCTATGAACTCCCTCGGATCATCAGCCCACTTTATCACATCTATTCTTTCCCCCTTCAATTCCTTCATGATGCTGTTTATCCTTGCACCCCCTTCACCTATGCAGGCACCTACCGGATCGACTAATGGATTGTTCGATTTGACCGCCACCTTGCTCCTGACACCAGCTTCTCTCGCTATCTTCACAACTTCAACTGTTCCATCGTCCACCTCAGGTATCTCGAGTTTCAAAAGTCCCAATATCAATTCTGGAACTCTCCTCGAAACCATTATAACCGGTCCTTTTCCTTTTCTCTTTATGTCAGTTATGTAAACCTTTATGAAATCTCCAACCTTGAGTTCCTCGGATGGTATCATCTCCTTCCTCAACAGTCTGGTTTCCAGTTTCCCAACCCTTATATCCGCGAAATTCTGCGACACCCTTATGACCTCGGCAGTCACAACGGTTCTCACCATGTTCAAATACTGTTTGTAAAGGTTGTCCTTCTCTATCTCTCTTATTTTTTGTATCAAAACTTGTTTTGCGGTCTGTGCCGCTATCCTCCCGAATTTTTTGACGTTCAGTTTCTTCTTGACCTTGTCACCTATCTTGGCTTTGAAATCTATCTTCTGTGCTTCTTCGAGATCTATCTGTGTGGCGGGGTCTTCCACTTTCTCGACAACTTCGAGTATCTGGTAAACCTCTATCTCACCAGTCATCCTGTTTATAACTATCTCGACGTTCCCAGTCCTCCCGAAATTCTTCCTGTAGGCGCTCAGAAGAGCCTTCTCAAGTATCTTGAACACTTCTTCTTTTGAAATATTTTTCTCTTCTTCCAACTGTTCGAGAGCCTCGAGAAGATTTATGTTCACTCAGGTCACCTCCTAAAATTCCACTTCCAAATTCGCCTTCGTTATGTTGTTAACATTTATTTCAAAGGATCTTGATGTATCTCTATCCCTGATCCTCAA
>QNAU01000130.1 GCA_003641545.1 Thermotoga sp. | reverse complement strand
ATCTATAGTTAAAATCCACCATGTGTTTTACCTTTCTCTTCTCAGCTTCCTCGTAAAGTTCCTTTCCTTCCTTCGAACTCAACGCCAACGGCTTTTCGCAGAATACGTGCTTCCCGTTCTTTATGGCTTCCAAAGTGGCTGGATAATGCAAATTGTTCGGTGCACTGTTGTCAAACACATCTATCTCAGGGTCTTTAACGAGATCATGCCAATCGGTGTAATATTTCTCGTATCCATACCTCTTCGCAGCGATCCTCACCGCTTCTTCATTTCTCCCACATATGGCGTGCAGTTTGGCTATGGCTGGTGGGGGCCACATTATATAGCTCATCTTCTTGTAAGCGTTGGAATGCGATTTACCCATGAACGCGTAACCGAGTATGCCAATCCTCAACGTTGGTATTTCTGAAATTTCAATAGCTTCCCCCATAGTTACGAAACCAACTTTCTTTTCCTCAGTCATTTCTATCCCCCCTCACCACCATACTTTTTCAAGTGGCTTTTTTATTATGAGAGGTTTCAAGTACTGAATACACTTTTCGACTCCATCTTCTGGTGACATGACCGGATCCTCGTGTTCAAAGGAAAGGACATAATCATACCTTACTTCGAGAAGGGCAGTTATTATTCTCCTCCAATTGACATCTCCCCATCCAGGAACTCTGAATCTGAATCCCCTGTCAATTCTCATCCAACTCCCAGTTGGAATGACACCGGATCTTGCAACCTCGTCCTTTTGTATTTCGCTATCTTTGGCATGGGCGTGGTAAATTCTTTCACCAAACTTCTTTATGAATATCACAGGATCTATGAGTTGCCACACAAAATGACTTGGATCAAAGTTGAATCCAAAAGTTTTCCGATAATCCAAAGCTTTCAAAGCCCTCTCAGCCGTTTCAATGTTGTATGCTATTTCCGTTGGATGAACTTCAAGAGCGAATTTTACGCCCCATTTATCAAATTCATCGAGTATCTCATTCCATCTTTCGGCGAAAAGATCCCATCCTCTCTCGTATATCTCTTCGTTCTTCGGTGGAAAGATGTACCATTTTTCCCAAACATGGGAACCAGTGAAACCGCAAACAACAGGAACTTCTAAGGCGGCAGCGGCTTGCGCTGTTTTCTTCATTCTTTCCATGCCATATTTAACCTTTTCATCCGGATCCTTCACAGGTGCCCAATCATCCGTTGATTCATCGAGTGGCCCAAGAACGAGCTGACCTTCAAGATGATTGCTCAAGGCTGAGATTCCCAAATTGTACTTTTTCAGGGTTCTCTTGAGTTCTTCTCTGTAATCCTTATCTTCTATAACCCTATCTATATCGAGATGATTGCTCCCCTTCCAAGCTGCAAGTTCAACCATTTCGTAACCCAATTTTGAAATGTACTCAGCCACTTTCTCCAATGGCCAATCATTAAACATAACGGTGAAGACGCCAAGTTTCATTCACTTCACCCCCAATATTTATTCATCCTTTTATGGTTCCGAAAGTCACACCTCTGAGTAGATACTTCCTGACGAAGAATGTGAAAATTATAACTGGGACGAGGAATATTAAGCTCGCGGCTGCAACTTCTCCCCAGTTAACCCCGGTTGTTTTCAGAACATTTCCCGCTATCGTCGGAGGAACCGTTTTCGTTTCCTCACTTGTCAGAATCAGTGCAAAAACATATTCATTCCACGCGGTTATACCGCAGAAAACGGCGGTTGCAGCTATTCCAGCGTATGTTTGAGGAAGTATTATCTTCCAGAATGCTTGAAATCTCGTGTATCCATCACACATGGCTGCTTCTTCATATTCCTTCGGTATTTCATCTATGAAACCTTTCATCATCCATACCGAGAATGAGAGATTGAAAACTATGTACAGGATGATCATCCCATGATAGGTATTGAATAGATGAAGCTTCTTATACATCACGAAAATTGGTACGACTATGACCATTGAAGGTAACATACGCGTTGATAATATGAAGAAAAGAAGATCAGATTTTCCAGGGATCTCGAATCTGGAAAATGCGTAGCCTGACAAAGTTCCAAGTATTACAGCAAGCAGAGTGCTAAAACCAGTTATAATGGCGCTGTTAAGTAATGATCTCGGGAATTCAGATGGAACCTCCCTTGCAAATTTACCCCATCCAGATACTTTGTAAAATACCCTCCTGTAATTCTTCAAAGTGAAATCAAATTTGAAGAATTTTGGAGGCATCGAGAATATCTCCACCCTCGTTTTAAAGGATGAAGAAATCATCCAGAACAACGGAAATATGTATATAACAACTATAACTATCAAAATAATCGACCAGAATACCTTCATATTTTATCCACCACCTCTTGCTTGAATTCGGTTGAGTAAGTTTATGTATATGTTGCTCATTCCTATGATTATTATGAGTATTATGTAAGCAAAAGCACAGGATTTCCCTGTTTCGAAATTCTGAAATGCCATCCGGTATAGAGCTATACTTATCGTTGAGGTCGCTGTCCCAGGTCCTCCTTGTGTCAAACCCCACGCGAGATCAAACATCTTGAAGGCATCCATCGTTCTGAAAAGCAATCCTATAAGTAACAAGGGAGATATCAAGGGCAAAGTGATGTGTCTGAATCTGAACCACGCCGATGCTCTATCAACTTCGGCTGCCTCGTACAATTCCTTTGGAATTGCCGATAATCCTGCTAAGGATATGAGTATCATGAATGGGGTCCACATCCATGTATCAACTATAACGAGTGAAATCATCGCTGTTTTTTCATCACCCAACCACGCAATCTTCCCGATCTTGAACCACGAGAGAAAATAATTCAAAACACCCCAGTTGGCATCAAGTATGTATCTCCAGAAAAGCCCTACAACTATGGGGCTCAACATCATAGGTGCGAGCATCAAAGTAAGGAGTATCCCTCTTCCCATGAATTCACGATTCAGAAGGAGTGCAATTCCAAGACCAAGGAAAAATTGGATGGCAACGGCCATAACCGTGTACTTGGCTGTGTTTCTGAAGTGCAGCCAAATATATTTATCGCTTATTAGCTCAGCGAAATTTCTAATCCCAACAAAATGTGGTTTTTCCGTTCCGACGACTGAGTAATCAGTGAAACTCAAAAAGAGCGACCAGATCAGCGGATAAACAACGATGAAAACTAACAAAAGTATTGTTGGAAGTATGAACAGCAAAACCAAAGTCCTGTCTGACATTATCTTCTTCATTGTGGGATTCACCTCTCATAGTAGAAAAAGGGACATCCCCCTTCAGGGGATGTCCTCAATAGGATTATTTATAACCAGCCTCCTTCAAGATTTTTTCATGTTCCCTGGCAATGTTGTTCAATGCTTCCCTTGGGCTCAGTGTTCCAGCTATGACTGCATTGAGATTCTCCTGAGTAACTGTCAACAACTTAGCGTATACCGGAATGTTCCATATATCTCTCAATCTTGGAATACTATCCCTCAGAGCTTTATTCCATGGATACATCTCCACGAATTCTTCGGATTCCACAACTGGTTTGAAACTCGTCAAACCCCCGTATAATGCCCATTTTCTCTGAATTTCAGGTGTGTAGAACCATTTTATAAATTGCTTCACTTCTTCCTTCGCGTCAGAATAGCTACTCACCGTCAGTCCCTGTCCGCCAAGTGGCACATAAGCGGTGTTTGGATCACCTTCTATCAATGGTGGAAGAGCCATAAATGCGACTTTATCGTAAGTTTTCGACACTTCAGGATCGACGAATCCAGGTGCAAAAGCTGCCCATTGAATAGCCATGGCAACGAGGCCTGTTTGCATGGCTGTGTTAACTTCGTCGAAACTGTAGGTTGCGGCACCTGGAGGTGCGTATTTTACGAAGGATTTGTAGAATTCAAGCGCTGCAACAGACTGAGCACTGTTTACATACCCGGCAACCTCCATCGTTTTTGGGTTCCAATAGGCTCCCCCAAAGTTCCATATAGCCCATCCGAAATCCCATGTCACAACGTCATAATCCTTGCTGAATTTTGTTGCGAAACCATACAGATTCTGCTCTGGCCTTGTGAAGAATTCCGCTATGTCCCTCATTTCGAACAGATTCCTTGGGGGTCTAAGTTCGTATCCGTATTTTGCCTTGAAAGCTGCTTTCTCTTTGGGATCTTCGAATAGATCCTTCCTGTAAATGAGTATTTCAGCATCCGTTTCGCATGGTAATCCATAGTAATTTCCGCTTCCCGCCGGGTATTCTCCATAGTATTGCAGTAGATTTGGATAGAAATCTTTCAGATTTATTCCCAGTTCTTTGATCCAATCGTTCAGCTTCATTATATGTCCACGCTCAACCAACCAACCCAACCATTGACTGGCGGCAATCAATATGTCGATT
>QNAU01000129.1 GCA_003641545.1 Thermotoga sp. | reverse complement strand
GTTTTGAGTTTCTCACCCATCCTTGGATTCTTGAATAATTTGTCGTAAGTCATGACACTCAGCGCAAGATTTTTCACGGTCTTGAATCCGAGAATCACCACCGCTTGGGTGAGCGATGTGACACTCTTTGGAAAACCGTAATAGGCTGAATTCGCCAGCTTCAGTATCCTCGAGCTCAAGGATGGATCTTTGGATATTATCTCGTTGAGATCCGATGCAGACGAGGTTGGATCGTTGACAACGGCTACAACCTTCTGATGAATGAAATCGAGGGTCGGAAGATCCTCGAATTCCTCTATATATTTTGTATATTCCTGATCTATATCCAAGGTTCATCATCCTCCATATCAATTTCCCCTTCTCTTGGGAAGGGTGAAATAAAATTTCGTCCCCTTTCCCACCTCACTGTCGAACCAGATCCTTCCACCGTGATGCTCGATTATCTTCTTGACTATCGCCAGACCGAGTCCCGTTCCCGGAACGGAAACATCCCGCTGTAGCACGTTTCCCCCCCTGAAAAACCTTTCGAAGATCTTGTCCCCGTATTCCTTCGGTATGCCGATACCGTTATCCTCCACGGTCGTCTTGACTTCCTTATCCCCATCCTCAACGTGTACCTTAACGTATTTTTCATCCTTGTTCGGATCGCTGTATTTTATCCCATTCTCGATCAGATTTGTCAAAACCTGCTTCACCCTCTTTCTATCCGCAACGATCGGTATTTTTCCACTCTCATCGAAAATAAGTTTCACACCTTTGGAACTTGCCAGCTCTTCCAAGGCATTCACAACCTCCCTGTAGGCGGATACAAGGTCGAACTCCTCCAAATTCAACTCGAAGGTCATCGATTCGAGCCTCGAAAAATCGAAGAGTTCATCTATCAGTTCTTCCAGATGGTTGCTCTGATCCAGAATTATCTCCACAAATTCTTTCAAAGTCTCCGGATCGAGCATATCTATGGAATCGTTTATGGTCTCGGAGTAAGCCTTTATCGCAGCGAGAGGCGTTCTCAATTCATGTGAGATGTTGGCTATGAATTCGTTCTTCAGCTCATCTATCCTCTTCAATCTTTCGAGCTCCTTCGTGTTGGAGACATCCATCATCATGACCATCACCTGTTCCTCATTTTCGAAGAGTATGGGAATGACGCTTATCGAATAGAATGATGAGGAGGAATCGCTACTTATCTCCACCTCCTCGGTTATTCCCTCCCGTGTTGAAAAGCATCTCTCCACGAGGTTCGATATCCTCATCCTCAACTCATTCGGAAGATCCCCGATGGATTGATAAGCCTTGTTCTTGAAAACCTCGTTCATATCCCTGTCGTAAACGACTATGGCATACAACATGGAATCCAAAAGCTGTTTCATCTGGGCGGACAATCTTTCGAGAGATTCGGATTTTTCCGTCAACTCCTCGTAGAGGAAGAGGTTTTCGAGTATTATGGATGCCTGAAAGGAGATGAAATTTATCAGGTCCATATCCTCCTGTTTCAAATCCTCCAGATTTATCGCGAGTTTTCCGACAACGACACCGAGCATTCTCATGCCCTTTATCAACGGCATGAGAAGGATGAACTCGTCACCCAAGGTTTGAATACTCGAGGATTTTCTCTGTGCGACCCAATCCATGAGGGATTTCAACTCGGGATCTATTTCCTTCTTTTCATCTTCATCGAAAGGTATGAAATTTCCATCTTCGTATCTGAAGATCATTATCTCTTTGAAATCGAGGATCTTTGATATGGTCTCCTTCAGAGCGTTGAAAACCTCAGTTGAATTCACCGCCCTCACTATGTTCCTCGTGAAGGAGGAGATCAACCCGACGAATCTGTTCAAGGTGTTGAATTTTTCCTCCATACCTTGCTCTCCACCTTCGCAGTTGATTCAGATCAAGACATCACCGTGGAAAACATCCTCTTCGTAGAAACCCACAAAACCGGGGTGGAATATCAACTCCACACTTCCAATCGGACCGTTCCTCTGTTTTCCGATTATTATCTCCGCTGGATGTGGTTCCTTCACGATCCCACTGTCCGACGTTTCCTCTTCTTCCTTTTCCATCTTCTTTCTCTTTTTCTTACCCCCGTAGTATCTCTCACGGTATATGAACATGACTAAATCCGCATCCTGCTCGATCGCACCCGATTCTCTCAAATCGCTCAATCTTGGTCTCTTGTCCTCTCTCTGTTCAACCGCTCTCGATAACTGCGAAACCGCCACGACGACTATGTTCAATTCTCTCGCGAGAAGTTTCAGAGCTCTCGATATCTCCGAGATCTCCTGTTGTCTGTTCTCCATCCTCCTTCTGGTGTGCATCAACTGGAGGTAATCCACTATTATCACATCCACATCGTGTTCCTTCTTCATCCTTCGCGCCTTGGTTCTCAACGTTCTTGGATCGAGTGAAGGTTCGTCATCGATCACTATCTTCGATTTGCAGAATTTGGATGCCGCGTTCGTCAACCTGTCCCATTCGTTCTCACTCAGAAAACCACTCCTGAGCTTGGAGAGTTCCACAAAAGCTTCGGAGGATAGAAATCTCAAGGCGAGTTGTTCTTTCGACATCTCCAAACTGAATATTCCTATGGATTTGTTGAACCTCAAAGCCATGTTCTTGGCTATCGAGAGTGCTAAGGCGGTCTTTCCCATGGAAGGTCTCGCAGCTATCACAACGAGATCGGATGGATGGAATCCCATCGTCATCTTGTCCAAAACCCTGTATCCCGTCGGTATTCCAGTCACCAACAGTGATCCTTCCGGAGAATCACCGAGTTTCTTCAACCTTTCGAGCTCTTCGAAGGTGCTGTGCATTATCGAGTCCACCGCTTCGTATCCTTTCGTCACCTTCTCTTCCGATATCTCAAACACCATTCTCTCCGCATCGTCGAGTATCGTGTCCACGTCATCTTCAGAATAAGCGGATTCCACCATCTTCGTCCCAACATCTATGAGTTTTCTGAGTAGTGATTTTTCTTTCACTATCTTCGCGTAGTACAACGCATGCGCTGCGGTCGGAACGGAATCCGCTATCTTCATTATGCGTAGCTCACCACCGAGCTTTTCGAGAATTCCCTTCTCTCTCAACCTATCACAAACTGTGAGAACATCTATCGGTTCGGAATTGTCGTAAAGTTCCTCCATGACTTCGAATATCTTCCTGTGATCGTCGAGATAGAAATCTCCACTGTGTATCATCTCCATTACATCTCCAGCAACTTCGGGTTTTATCAGGATGCTACCTATGACGGCTTCTTCAGCTTCGAGATTCTGAGGTGGTATCCTCGCATTACCGACTCTCAAGCTTTCACCTCATCCTCAAAGATCGAGGAATTCATCCTTCTCTTTATTTCCTCCAAGATCTTCATCTTGAACACATTCGGATCCATATCACCGAGATCCCTACCCGATCTCAACCTGACCGCGACCTTACCACTTTCGACCTCTCTATCACCCACCACCAACATGTACGGGATCTTCTGAAGCTGTGCCTCCCTAATCTTGTATCCCGTCTTCCTTTGCCTGTCGTCTATATCAACCCTCAAACCTGATTCCCTGAAGTCCTCCATCACCTTCCTACAGTAATCGAGATGCCTATCCGCTATCGGAATGAATCTCACTTGAATCGGAGCAAGCCACGTTGGGAAAGCGCCCGCGTAGTGTTCGACGAGTATTCCGAGAAATCTCTCTATGGATCCGAGGACGACCCTGTGTATCATCACCGGTCTGTGTTCCCTGTTGTCTGGTCCAATGTATTTCAGATCGAATCTCTCCGGCATCAGGAAATCGAGCTGTATGGTTGCGCATTGCCACATTCTTCCGAGTGAATCCCTGAGGTGAAAGTCTATCTTCGGACCGTAGAACGCCCCTTCACCTTCGTTTATCTTGTATTCCATACCTATGCTGTCCAGTGCTTTTTTCAAAGCGTTCGTCGCTATCTCCCATGTCCTTTCATCTCCCATCGCATCCTCAGGTTTCGTGCTGAGTTCCACCATGTAGGGAAATCCAAACATTCCGTATATCTCATCTATTATCCTTATTATCCCCCTTATCTCCTCTTCTATCTGCTCTTCCGTGCAGAATATGTGTGCATCATCTTGGGTGAAGGATCTGACCCTCAGAAGTCCATGAAGAACACCGCTTCTTTCGTATCTGTGAACCCTGCCAAGTTCAGCCAATCTCAAGGGAAGATCCCTGTAACTCACGGATCTGGATTTGTATATTATTATGTGTCCCGGACAGTTCATAGGTTTGACCGCATAGATCCTGTTTTCCTTCTCCGTGAAATACATGTTCTCCCTGTAATGATCCCAGTGTCCCGATTGTCTCCAGAGGGATTCGGTCATTATCAAGGGGGTGTAAACTTCCTTGTATCCCGC
>QNAU01000128.1 GCA_003641545.1 Thermotoga sp. | reverse complement strand
GAAGGATTCGGTTGCACAGAGTTGCTTCTGATTCTCGGTGTAGTAGAGCAGAGTCGCGAGTTCATCCAACTTTATGGATTTTCCATCCTTCGTGTATATCCTCTCCCCGTCGAATTCCACTTCCTCTGGATCAACCCCGAGCTTTCTCGCCCCTTCGAGTTTTATCAACTCCTTCATCTTCTCCGCCGCCCTCTTGACCGCATTACCCGAGACGTAAGTCGTGCTCGACGCGTAGGCACCCGTATCGAAAGGAGTCAGATCCGTATCGGAGGAATACGGTACGATCTTCTCCACGGGAACTCCAAGCACTTCGGCTGCTATTTGTGAAAGTATGGTGTCACTCCCGGTACCGAGATCCGTTGCACCCATGATCAAGTTGAAGGATCCGTCATCGTTCAACTTCAACGTAGCGGATGCCATGTCGATCTTCGCTATACCTGATCCTTGCATGGCTATTGCTACACCCACACCCCTGTATTTCTTCTTGTTCTTCCTTTTTTCATCCCAATTCACGATTTCTTTTCCTCTGTTCAAACATTCTTCGAGTTTACAACTCTTTATGAACATTTCCGTTCCTTCTCTTCCCTCTCCCATTATCTTGAAGACGGGAGATGTTTCCCCTTCCCTTATCATGTTCATCTTTCTCAACTCTATTGGATCCATTCTGAGCTTTTCCGCGAGAATATCCATGGCGGATTCGAGTGCGAAATTCCCCTGAACCGCACCATATCCCCTGTATGCACCCGCGGGAGGATGATTGGTGTAAACCACCTTTCCGCTGAATCTCAATGCATCAACCTTGTTGTACAGTGGGAGTGCCTTCGATCCAGAAACCATCAAAACGGTCAACGCATGTTCGCCGTAAGCTCCCGTATCGGACAGAACCTCCATGTCTATCGCCCTGAGTTTTCCATCTTTTGTGGCTCCGAGTGTTATGTCTATTCTCATCGGATGCCTCGTGTAAGTCGATTCGAAGACTTCTTTCCTCGTGTAGACTATCTTGGATGGTTTACCGGTTTTCAAGGTGACCATGGCGACGTATGGTTCACCATGTATCGCCTGTTTCCCACCGAATCCTCCCCCGATCCTCGGCTTTATGACCCTTATCTCCCTTATGGGTTTTTCGAGAATCCTCGCCAATATCCTCCTCACGTGGAATGGAACCTGCGTCGATGATATCACCACGAGCCTTCCCTGATAATCTATGTAAGCTCCCGCGGTGTGAGGTTCCATCATCACGTGAGCTTGTGCCTGCGTGTAAAACCTTTCTTTGACTACGACATCGCATTCCTTCAGAACCCCTTCGACATCTCCGACCTTCATTTCGAAATGTGCGGCAAGATTTCTGGATGGATCGTATGCTCCATCCGCTCCCTCGGGATGTATGATCGATGGATGTCCTTCACTCTTCTCAAAGTCCAGCACCGGTTCAAGTATTTCGTAGTCCACCTCTATCAATTCGAGAGCCTTCAAAGCTGTCTTCTCATCCTTTGCCGCAACCACCGCAACTTCATCCCCAACGTATCTGACGTATTCATCGAGAGCGTATTTGTCGTATGGGGACGGTTCGGGATAACCTTGCCCAGCTCTCGTGATCCTCACCCTTGGAAAATCCTTGTACGTCAAGATGCACTCCACACCTTCCAACTTCAGAGCTTCATCGATTCTTATGTCCTTTATTCTCGCGAAGGCATGTGGGCTTCTCAACACTTTTACGATGAGAGCATCCCTCATCAGATCGTCGGTGTAGGCGGGTGATCCGGTCGCAATACCGTAACCATCTATCTTCTTTATAGACCTTCCAACCTCTCTCATTCTTCCACCCCTAAGTATTTTTTCAAAGCTCTCATCTGTCCCACGTATCCACTGCATCTGCACAGATTTCCGACGAGATACATCTTTATCTCTTCGTCCGTTGGATTCTTCAATTCCCTCTTCATCGCGTAGGCGGTTATCAAAAAACCAGGGTTGCAGTATCCACACTGGTCAACTCCCTCGCTCAAAAATAGATCCAACAATCTCTGAAAATCCTCATCATCTTTCAATCCCTCGACGGTCGTGATCTCGTGTCCATCGGCTGATAGAGCGAGGATTGCACAGGATAAAACGGGCTTTCCATCCATTAGGACGGTGCATACACCACACGTTCCGGTATCACAGGCTCTTCTGACACTCATGTATCCAGCTTCTCTGAGAAGATCGAGAAGTGTCGTCGATGGATCGACATCGAATTCCTTGAATTCACCATTTATCTTGAGACCCATCTTCATGATCGATTACCC
Source organism: Thermotoga sp. (assembly GCA_003641545.1). GTDB lineage: Bacteria > Thermotogota > Thermotogae > B21-G9 > B21-G9 > B21-G9. The sequence continues at coordinate 2,137 of QNAU01000128.1, read as the reverse complement.
CCCGAGCTTTCTGAAAGAATATCGTTCAAAGCTCTCCTCACGAGAACAGGGCATATCATCTTTCTGTATTCCGCATCACCTCTGATATCCGTTCCAAATTCCATCTCCTCAGCGCTAAGGTCAGATGCCTTCGAAATGGTTTCCGGCGATAGACCATTTTTCTCCAGGTATTCCATGGCTTTCCTCGCAAGCTTGGCGATACCTGGCCTTGCCCCGATCGCTATTCTGAATCCTCCCAATCTTCCGTTCTCTACCTTTGCGGAAACTGCGACGTTCAGTATGGAAAAATCGTAGAATGAGTTCCTCATGAATCTGAACTTTGCCTTTCTTTCTTCTTTCTCGATCTTCAACGAAACCAGTATATCACGGGATACTCTGCTCTCCAAGAAATCTTCCAAGAGCATTTCACCGTTTCTGTAGAGTTTCACCTTCGTGTTCAAGACGAGGAGGGAGGTTATGAAATCTGAAAAGCCGAATCTCGCGAAGACCGTTCCTCCAACTGTCGCGATGTTCCTGAGCTGGACGGACCATATGTATTTAACAGTTTTCGATAGAAACCCATCAAAATGCTTTTGAATGACTTCACTTCTTTCGACATCACCGAGTTTCACGGTTGCTCCTATCTCTATGAAATCTTCCCCTTCCCTTATGAAATCCAATCCAAGATCCTGAAGATCGATCAGAAGAGGTATATTCACCGTTCCGAGTCTCATGAAGGTGAATCCTCCGATTATTCTCGCTCCCTTGACACTCGTCAGAAGTTCATACGCTTCTTCCAGGCTCTTCGGTCTAACGTATCGATCGATCAGTACCATCAAACCACTCCCTTCAGAAGGTGAAAAGCCTTGAGCAGGAGGTTCCTGACCAGTATCTTTCTGTATCTCTTCGTCGCCCTGAGATCCGTTATCGGCTCGATCCTTCTCATGTATTCCCTGGAGATCTCATCCACGAGGCTCTCATTCAGTTTCATTCCCTTCATCCTTTCCTCGAGATCCTCATACATCACTATCCTCGGTCCAACCGAACCGAACCCGATTTTGACATCTTCCACAACATCCCCGTTGAATCTGATCAAAAGAGCTATACTCGCTATGGATATGTTCATCGCGTTTCTTCTTCCAACTTTCTCGAAGTAATGTTCATACCCCTGCCATCTGGGTATCTCGATGGAGTAGAGGAATTCACCATTTTTCAGATCCACGATACCGGGACCTTTCACAAATTCCTTCAACTTCATCTTTCTCATCTTCGGTGCGATGACGACATCCGCATCCATGACGGTTGCGGTGAGGAGAAAATCCCCCGCGGGAGATGCGTTGCATACGTTTCCCACCGGAGTCCCGCGATTTCTTATCTGTGGTGAGCCGACCTCCTTCATCGCATCTTCGAGCAGTGGGAAATCTTTCATCACTTCCCCCATATCGAGAAGTTCGGAATAGGTTGTGTTCATAGGTATGATGAGTTTCTCACCATCGAATTTAGGATCATCCCTGACTCCTTTCGTGTCTATCAGCATCTTCGGTTTGAACACACCGTATCTCATCTTGACGAAGAGATCTGTTCCCCCGGAGAACAGATGAGAACCTTCCTGAACCTTCAACTCGGAGATCTCTTCCAAGGATCCTGGCTTGAAGTAGGATATCCTCACGTCAACCATCCTCTCTCATCATACTCGCCACCAATTTGACTGCGTCGATTATCTTCAGGTATCCCGTACATCTGCATAGGTTTCCTTCGAGAGCGGTCATTATCTCTTCCTCGCTCGGATTTGGATTCCTGCTGAGAAGATACCACGTCGATATTATGAAACCAGGTGTGCAGAAACCACATTGAATCGCTCCAGCTTCTATGAAGGCTTCTTTCACCCTGTCATCCACACCTTCGAGTGTTATGACATCCTTACCATCGAGTTCCACCGCAAGCATCAAGCAGGATGGAACTGTTTTACCATCGACGATTATCGTGCATGCACCACATTCTCCCTCACCGCATCCTTCCTTGACGGATGTGATCCCCATGACATCCCTTAAAAAATCGATGGCTCTCATACTCGGATCGACTTCCACCCTTTGAAGGGTTCCATTCAAGGTAAAATGGATTTTCACCGTTTCTCACCTCGGAACATCAGCTGGCTTTC
>QNAU01000127.1 GCA_003641545.1 Thermotoga sp. | reverse complement strand
TTCTCATTGCGTATGCCATCACGCATGGCAGACTTGACAGCTTCGGATAATACCTTCAATCCTTCCTCAGTCAGTGGATTTCCGACGGGTAGATCCGTTTCTTTTCTCATAATTTCAACACCTTCATCGTTCAGAATCGATATCGCTATGACCTTAGTTTTTCCGAGTCTCTCTAAGATCTCTCTTTCCTGTTTCCAGTCTATCATTTCGAAATTTTCGAACGCGCTCAAACGTTCTCTGAACGGATCGTGAACGAGAATGACGGCATCTGGCATGCTTCCGTATAGAAGACCGAGGGTGACATGTCCATATGCAGGATGCAGAACAGCCGCTTGGCCCTCAACGAAGATGATATCCTTGTTCATCATGTCCACCTTCTTGATCATGCCTTCCATGACACCCGCAACGAAATCCGCTGGAACTGCATCGAGAACAACACCTTCATCCGCACCTATCATTATGCCCGTCTGACCTGTTGCTATGAATCCAGCCTTCACACCCAATCTTTCAAATTCATTTCTCAGTTGGACCGCGGTTGTTCTCTTTCCTATGACACAATCCGTCCCGAGAACATCCACGACGTACGCTTTTCTATTCAACACCGAGCCATCGAGTATTCTCAATTCCTTCGGAGGAACCCTGACATCCACCAGTTTAGATCCACTCTTTCGAGCCAGCTCCACGAATTCTGGATCTTCAGAAATTTTCCTGTGAAGACCTGATACTATGTCCAGACCGTTTCGTATCGCCTCTTTCACATGTTTCACCACATTATCCGGCAAATACCCTCCTACGCTCGCAACCGCTATGACAGCGACCTTTGGCTCGTACTCCATCGCTTGGGAGATGGACGAAACTATCGGAACATCGTATCTTGCATCCGGAACGAAATCCACAGATCTCTTACCCGCTTGAAATTCATCCAGTACGCACACCGGTTTTAAAACCCTGCTGTGTCTTAGAAGACCGTATGCGGTCTTCCCGTGGCTTATTCCCATCTGACCGGAGACTATCAGAACCGCCGGGGTGCCGATGTCGAAATAATCGATCATCCTCATACTTCAACTTCACCCTCATCCTTCAGGATCACGAAAGGTTTCTGAACGTAGAGCGGGAGAAAGCTGAGGGCATCGTACAAATTTTCACCACTTTCATGATACATGAGAACGAGCTTGTTCAGGTTCATTCCACTTCCATACCACGCACTCTCGTCTAAGATTCTCACCTTTTCTCGACTCTTGAGTTCATCCATCACGTGAGGGATTCCACTACCGGAGAGATATATGTTTCCCTCTTTCGAAAGATCATCGATGTATCTTATCAATCTGATTCTGTCGTGAAAGTGATGAGGTGTCAATCGCTTGATCGTTCCGTCCTTTTTCTCGTACAACGAGACGTAGAAATGATCTCTCCTCGCATAGACGACAACCAGGATTTTACCGTCCATCGGAAGGTTCATGGCTATCAAATCCGTCGAAGGCACTCCGATTATCTTCTTTTTCAGAACGAAAGCAAAAGATTTCACCGTCGCTATACCCACCCTCAAGGCGGTGAAAAAACCGGGTCCCATACCACATCCAAACAGATCCACATCCTCCAGTTTGACGTTCATAGCCTTCAAGAATGAATCCACGATGTTCATCAGCACAACTGAGTGCTTATTCCCCGATGTAACATTCAAATCGGACGATATACCCCTCTCTTCATCGACATAACCCATGACGATCCTTTCAGATGAGGTGTCGAGCGAGAGAATCTTCAAACCCGATCATTCCCTTTAAGAAGATCATAACTGATATTCCCTATCCTTCCGTTCGTCGAATCATCGAGTATCATCCTGAGGGTGCGAACTCTATCGTATTCTCCACCCTTTTTGATGTGCTTTTTCATTCTGGAAATGTGATCCACGAATTCTGAGAAATCATCACCATCGTAGCCGTATTTTCTCTTCAACACATCCGGATAGTTTCCCCTCAAAAAATCGAAAAGATATTTCACCACCTCATCAATTGGAAGAGCGCGTGGAATTATCGAGCCGACCAAGCAGAGTTTTTTATAATCCTCACTTTTCGGATTCAGATTCCTGTGCAGGATTCCCGGAGTATCGAGAATGTACAGATTCTCCCCTATTTTGATCCACTGTATCCCCTTGGTTATTCCAGGTTCATTCCCAACGCGTGCTTTCCTGCGATGTATGATGGAATTTATCAGGCTGGATTTTCCGACATTCGGAATCCCCAGAACCATCACCCTTCTATCCTTCAACTTCTTTCTCATCTTTTCAGCTACATCTTTGATGATTCCTTTCAATTCATCTATGCCCTTCCCATCCTTGATGTTCACGAGAGCAACTCTGTATCCTTTATCTTCATAATATCTTTTCCACCTTCTGGTGACATCTGGATCGGATAGATCGATTTTCGAGAAAACCAGTATCCTCTCTTTTCCCTTGAATTCTCCGAGATTCGGTATCCTTCCGGTGAGAGGCACCCTGCTATCTATGACCTCCAGTATTATGTCCACCACCTTCAAACGACTGAGCACGTTCTCTTTCAATCCTTTCTCCACCCCTCACCTCGATCGTTCCGAATCTCGAGAAGGGCCAGATCCTCAGCATGGGTCTTCCGACGACATTCTCCTTTGGAACGAATCCGAAGAATCTGCTGTCCAGACTTTCGGGGGAATTATCTCCCATCATGAAGTAAAAACCTCTCGGTACCTTCACCTTGACCCTTCCACTCTTTGGATCGAACCATACGTAATTCCTCAGATTCAGATTTTTCAAGTATTTCTCGTAATATTCCGTGTATGATATCGCTTCGTTCAACCTCTCGAAGAAGAGTTTCTCCATCCCCATAGCCTTGCTTGGATATGCGAGCTTCTCGTAGAATCTCGGATCCTTGAAGATGCCTTCAGCTTGATAGTATCTATCCTCCAAACTTTTCGGCACTTTGCCGTTCACGAGCAATTTGTATCCTTTGTCTCCAACCTTGACGAGTTCGAGAACATCTCCCTCTTTACCCACCAACCTCTTCACGTACTTCACGTGTCCTTTGAATTGTTTCGGTGAGAACAGATCCATGAACTTGTCGAACAACCTCAACATTTTGAGTGCCTCTCTATCCACGAAAGGTGACCAGAATACCACCATCTCACCTATCTCCGGTTCTCTCACGGTGTAGGTTATCTTCTCTATGAAAATACGATCCTGAGGAATGATCGTCGGTATCATCGAGCCAGTTGGAACCATCATGGTTTCAAATACGAACAATCTTATGATGAGTGCAACGATGAAGGCAACGACGAAGGCTTTACCCCATTCCTTAGCTTCGTATATCGCTCTTTTCTTTATCTTCTGCTTTATATCCTTTTTATTCTTATCATCTTTCCTCATTCTTCCTCGGCCTTTTCTCCTTTATTCTTGCTTTCCTACCAACGAGACCTCTGAGATAATTCAATTTTGCCCTTCTCACCTTGCCTCTTTTCACAATCTCTATCTTCTCGATCGATGGACATGAATAAGGAAATATCCTCTCGACACCTATTCCATTGCTCGCGATCTTTCTCACCGTGAAGGTTTTTCTCGTTCCTCCTCCTCTTATTCCTATGACAACTCCCTCGAATATCTGTATCCTCTCTTTTCCACCCTCTACGACCTTCGTATGCACCCTTATGGTATCTCCAACGTTGAAATCCGGCAGTTCCCTTATGTAATCCTTCTCAATTGCCCTTATGAGAGCATCCATTTTGAAAACACCTCCTCCATGTCATTTCATAACCTCTTCACCAATCAGTCTATCCAAAATTATCGCAATCGCAGCTCGTACTGAGAGATGGTTGAAATCCGATCTCTCCCTGATGGGATCGAGAACGAAATCCGAAATTTCCAGTATCTCGTTCGGCAATCCCCAACCGGTTCCCAGAAGGATCAATATGGGTCTTTCATCCTCTAAAACGAGCTTCCGAGCTTCATCGTAACTCATGGAATTTTCCCTCTTCTTGGCGGATGTGAAGAGGAGAATCGGCTTTCTTCCTTCCACATTCGTTATATCATCTATAACATCTTCGAGATAGGATTTCACCTTGACGAGCTTCAGAGCCTCAGCCCTGCTTGGATTGTACTTCTTTCCGTATCCTCTGACCCAATACTCTATGACCTTCCCCACTATGTCTCTCTGAGCAGGTAGATTCGTCACGACGTAGAAACCTTTCACACAGTAAGTTCTGCACGATCTCGCTATATCGTGAATATCCAGATTGGTCACCGCGGTCGATATTATCCTCCCGTTCCTTCCAAGTATCGGATAGTGTATCAAAGACACGTATATTCTATCCAGCATCTTTCATCAACTCTTTGACGAGTTGAATTAACGCTCTCTTCTCCTTCTCACCCAATTCTTTCTTCATGAAAAGATCCGGTCT
>QNAU01000126.1 GCA_003641545.1 Thermotoga sp. | reverse complement strand
GGTTTCACGGAACATTTGACAACCTCCTTCCACCGTTTTGAGAATAAATTTATCAGAAACGATGGATCCAGTTCAATGAAATATATAATATATCGACATCCGCCCGGGTATTCACCATCCGAATATAAACCCAAGCGTAAAATATGAATTGTATTTTCCTTCATCAATTCTTACCCAACAACTGGTAAATATCTTCATATCCATCTGCGATATATGATATATTAAATTTGACCCTTCACCGGTTAACTGGTATCATTATCCTCGACTGGAAATTGAAGATACATCGACCAAGTTCACCTGAATGGAGGTGGAATCATGAGAAAGGTTCACCTTTTGTTCATCTTTCTTCTGATCATTTCCTTAGCTTTGTTCTCAGCCCAGAAGGTTCTGGTTGTTTACAGTCCCGCCCAACCCGAACTCAACAACCTGGTTGCAAGGGAGTTTGAGAAGAAATATGGCATCAAAGTTCAAATGGTCACAGCCGGAACTGGGGAACTAATCGCCAGGATAAAGGCAGAAGCAAAGAATCCACAGGCAGATGTCATGTTCACAGGTGGTGTCGATTCGGTGGCATCAATCAAGGATCTGCTTGAGGAATACGTCACGGTGAATGATCCTTATTTGACTGACAGATCGAAGGATCATCCCTGGTACACCGCACTGTATCTACATCCAATGTTGATAATCTACAATACGGAATTGGTTAAACCAGGTGAAGTGAAGGGATGGAGGGATCTGCTCAACCCCAAATGGAAGGGTAAGGTTTTGATGCCGGATCCGAGAAGATCCGGATCAGCCTTTGGAGAGTTGATGATAATGCTCGGAGCCTTTGGAAAATATGATCTTGGATGGGATTATGTGAAGAGACTCGTTCAAAATCTGGTCATAGTTCCAAAATCCAGTCTGACATACAAATATGTCGTAAATGGTGAGTATCCATTGGGTCTCACCCATGAACACAACATATACCACTACAAGAAAGGTGGGGCACCTGTGGATGCCATATATCCGATCGAAGGAACTGCGTTGAGACCAGATGCGGTTTACATAATAAAGGGCGCGAAGCATCTTGAAGAAGCGAAACTATTCGTCGATTTTGTCACATCGAAAGAAATGCAGGAAAAATTCGCGGAGATGGGATTCAGACCGAACAGGATCGACGTCAAACCACCTGAGGGTTTCCCACCGGCGGATCAGATAAAAACGGTGGATTACGATCCGTTCTGGGGAGCGATAAACAGGCAGAACATACTGAAGAGATGGGAATACATAGTCACACACAAAGAGGAGATAGCGAAGCTTTACGAATTTGAAGAACAATTCCCGTTGAAGTGAAATGAATCGGTGATTCCTCAAAAGTGGGTGGGAGAATCTCCCACCCATTTTTGAGATTGGGAGGTATGGTTGAAATGGGAACCCGCGTGATTCTTGAGAACATAACCAAAAGATTCGGAGAAGTTGTAGCGGTTGATAATCTATCCCTCACCGTAGAACCTGGTGAGTTGTTCACCCTGCTCGGTCCAAGTGGATGTGGGAAAACGACCTTGCTTAGAACCATAGCGGGACTGGAGAGTGCGGATGAAGGGAGAATAATTTTCGACGATGACGATGTAACGAACCTTCCACCTCACAAGAGAAAGATAGCCCTCGTTTTCCAGAGCTACGCTTTGTTCCCATTCTTAAACGTTTTCGATAATATTGCATACGGTTTGAAGGTACAAGGCTTATCGAGATCTGAGATAAGAAAGAGAGTGATGGAGGCTATATCCCTTGTAAGGCTTGAAGGTCTGGAAAACAGAAGAATAGATCAACTCAGTGGTGGACAGAGACAAAGGGTTGCGGTAGCGAGAGCGATCGTGACGAGACCAAGGGTCCTTTTGATGGATGAACCACTTTCCAACCTCGACGCAAAGTTGAGGGTCGAGATGAGGAGTGAAATAAAAGAACTTCAAAGGAATCTGGGAATAACGATAATATATGTTACACACGATCAGGAGGAAGCACTCAGCATATCGAACAGGGTGGCTGTGATGTCATCTGGGAAGATATTACAGATAGGAAAACCGTGGGATGTATATGAGAACCCGGTCAACAGTTTTGTTGCAGATTTTATTGGAACAACGAACATACTCGAGGGAAAGATGGTGAAAAGAAAAGGGGAGATCCTGATAGATGTGAGTGGATGGTTGTTGAAGGTTGACTCCTCCAATTTCAACCATCTGAAAGCTTCCGATGGGGAAAGAATCATGGTTTCCGTGAGGCCCGAGGATTTGAAGATATCGAAAAGTTCAGGATTACAAAATGAGGTGGATGCGAAGATCGTGGAAGTTCAGTACCTTGGAAAATTCGTGAAGTATAAGGTGGAAACTGAGAATGGGTTGAGGATCTTTGTTGAGGATGTGGTTCAAAAAGGTAAGTTTTTTTCTGAAAATGAAATCGTGAAGGTGGGAGTGAAACCTGAGGATATAAGGATTCTGTTCAGCTGATACGATGAAGGAGGTATTCCATGGAACAATACAAGATTTTCTGGACAGTGATAAAGATAGTGGCTGTGCTTTTCATATTTATATTCTTGTTCTATCCAATCTTGAATATGGTGAAGATAAGTTTCATAGATCCCGACACCGGTAAGTTCACATTCAAGAATTATACGGTCTATTTCACCTCCAAATATTATTCCCAAGCTTTAATGAATTCCCTGACGATAGGTATGATAAGCACGGTTCTCATAATGCTTTTAACCCTCCCTTTAGCATACTATCTGACGCATTACAGGGTTCCCGGTGCCTCGATCTTCAACACCGTAATATGGATACCGTATCTCATGCCAGCGTTCATAGGCGCATACAGTTGGATACTTCTCTTCGGAAGAATGGGATTGATAACCAAATTCTTCATAAAGCATCTCGGTGTGAGACCGTGGACCATAAGAGGATACTGGGGTATGGTCATCGTATTTGTATTATCTTACTTTCCACTGGCTTATATCTTGCTGAAGGGAGCGTTCGAAACTATAGATCCAGATATAGAGGAAGCAGCGGCAACGATGGGGGCTGGGAAGGTTAGGAGATTCTTCACAGTCATATTGCCAGCCATAACTCCAGCGCTTTTGAACACAACCCTGATGATTTTCATACTCGTCATAGACAGTTTCGGTATTCCAGCCATAATAGGTTTTGAAACGCCGATGCTGACAACCCGCGTTTTCGGTGAATTCACGAGCGAGATGGGTGGTATTCCTTCACGTGCGAATTCCGGTGCTATAATACTTCTCCTGATATCCATCTCCATACTGCTCGTCCAGAGATTCTACATCCAGAGAAAAAGCTATGCCATGGCTGTGGTCAGGAGGATAACACCGGAAGAAATGGGAAAGGTTCAAAAAACCTTCGTTTTGATCCTTTTGAGTTTCTTCCTTGCGGTGTCCATAATACCAACCGCGGGTATAGTTCTCGTGTCATTCACAAAGAGCGTGGGACCTGTTCTGAAGTTCGGACATTTCAGCCTTCAGAATTACAGGGATATAATGTATGCCATACCTGATGCGCTGAAGAATTCCTATTATTTTGCAGCGGTTGCTATGGTTATAGATGTGATACTTGGTTTGTTCGTAGCCTATGTCATCGTGAGGAATTTCGGAAGATTCAACGCGTTCGTTGATGCAGTTACCATGATCCCACTCAGCATACCAGGTATCGTGGTTGGGATAGGGATGATAATGACCTTCAACACCCCACCCTTGGTTTTGACGGGAACCCCTTACATACTGATACTTGCCTATGCGGTGAGAAGATTACCCTACGCCATAAGATCTATTTCATCCGTTCTTCATCAGATAGATCCACATATAGAGGAAGCTGCCATAACGCTGGGAGAAAAACCAGGAAAAACGATGATGAAGGTTGTGACGAGGTTGGTTGCACCGGGGGTCATATCTGCCGCCTTGCTTTCTTGGACATTATCGGTGGCTGATTTGACAACCACGATCTTCCTCTACGGTCCCTTCACGAGGACCCTCACCGTTCTTGGATACGGTGAGATGATAGGTGACTCATTCGGAACCGCATCTGCTGTCGCCGTCATACTTCTCGTATCCATAATACTGCCCATAGGTATATTCAACACCCTGGTCAGGAAAAAGAAGAGGAAGGTTTCAGAACACATTCCCTCCAGTGTAGAAACCGCCGAGGCTGGATGAAAGATCAACAGGTTCAAGCGATGAATATTTAGGTTATGGATGCAACATCAAGTTGATTTTTCTACCTTATCTTTGCCCTTCCTGGGTGGATTTTTGGAATCTCCTTTGACACCTCACTTGACATTCAAAAAACAAAAATGTTAGTATTCCGAAAATCTCGGAAATTATTTATACATGAATATTTCGGGGATGTTTAATGTGTATTAAGTTAATGAAAAAACGAGATGAAAGAAG
>QNAU01000125.1 GCA_003641545.1 Thermotoga sp. | reverse complement strand
GATCTTCGAATCCTTCAACTTCCTCTCTATCAAACCCAAAGTTGTTCCAGGATGTGGGGAAACGGTGACCTCCGATTCGGTCAGCTCCTTGAGTATGGATGATTTTCCCACGTTCGTGCATCCGAGGATCAGATGAGCTTTTCCACCCGCAGATATCCTCCTTCTGAGTGAGGCTATCCCGTATCCCCTCCTGGCACTTATTAGAAAAACTTCTCCCTCGAACTTTTCTTGGATCCACATCAGGATTTCACTTTTTCTTACATATTTTGGGAGTAGATCCACCTTGTTCAGAACGAGTATCACCTTCTTACCGCTCAAGATCCTCAACAGTTCCTCTCTCATCGTTCCCTCGACGTCGAAAATGTCAACCACGAGGATGTGATTTTCGAACTCTCTCAGCACATATTTGTACTCCACCAGAAAATCCCTCAATCTGATGTCCTCGTATTCTCCATAATGTCTTGCTCTGAAACATCTCCTGCACAGTACCTCCTTTCCCTCCTTCATCCTTCTCTCGAGGACTTCCTTGGGAATATATCCGGGAGAACGGGGATCAGTCGTTTGAAGTTCAACTCCGCATCCGCTACACCTCATACCTTTTGTGATAATATCAGATGATGCATGTTAAGTCGAACCGGAGGGGGAATGAAGGTGAGAACTCTCAACGACGAGGAATTCCGGAAGTACGTGAAAGCCCTTCAAAATGGACTCATGGAAGTTCCAGTTAGAAAGGGAAGGGTGGTTTACATAACCGATATAATAGCGGTTACATCCCTTCCGAAGGACATGATAATTGAGATTCTTAGCAGATACAAACCGCCTCTTCCTGAGGGGGTCGAAAAGATTCTGGATGATGAGGTTGGAAATCGTCTCGTTTATAGGTACAGGAGGAAGAGGAAGGAATGATACCAATCCTGATCCTCTTTCTCATCGGTTTCTCCCTCGGCAGGGTAACCGGTGGAAAAAATCTGTCCTTATCCAAACTCTCAACCTGGGTTCTATCCACCGCAATAATATTCGTTTATTTGAACGATCATCCCGCGGGAGGTTGGGATTTCTTCACCGCTTTGCTCGTGAACTCGACGATGATGGCGGTAGTTTTGATTCTGTGGAAATCACTTCGACCGAGGGATTACCATTCCAAATTCCTGTCAACCGCATTCTGCAATACGGGATACATCGGTTACCCCGTCGTAAAATCTTTTCTTGGAGACGTGGGGTTATCGAAGGCTGTCGTATTCTCCACAGTCCACACCATATTCATGATAACGCTTGGGGTTTTCATAGCTGGACTTGGTGGGAAGAGAAAAGAGAAGATACTCGATGGTCTGATCGGGATGTTGAAGCTCCCGTGGGTGTATGCGATGATATTGGCTTTCGTGATGAACACACTTGGAAAATCGTGGAGAGAATTTCCATATTTTGTGAGGGAACCGATATCCATGCTCGTCGATTCAGCCATTCCCATAATCATAATAACCGTTGGTGTGGAACTATCCAGGATAAAACCCTCCACCCTCTTTCTCAAGGATATCACAATTCTTACTTTTTTTAAACTCTTTTTAACCCCCCTCATCGTCCTTGCAATTCTGTATGTGCTGAGGATCGATGGAATCATGGGGAAGGTGATGATCATGGAGTCAGCCATGCCAACTGCCATGACGACCGTTTTGGTGGCAACTGAAACAGATGCGGATCCTGAACTCATAAGCATGGTCGTTTTCACCACCACATTTCTATCATTTTTAACCCTATCCATGTGGGGTAAGCTCATCACTTAGAGGGATGGTCGAAGATGGGATACTACATCCTCGAAACTGCTGTACTGGGGTTACCCATCAGGGAAACTTTCGATTATGTCGCGGGTTCTGAGATGAAAATCGGGCAAAGGGTCATAGTGGATTTCGCGGGAAGGATTGAAACCGCGGTGATCCTAAATGTGAGAAAAGTTGAGACGAAGGAGGAGATCGAAAAAATCAAGCCGATACTTGGAATACTGGATGAGAGAAATTTAATAGATGTGAAAGACGTCGCGCTTGGAAGAAAAGTTGCCGAGAGTTTTCTCTCACCCATAGGTAAGGTTATGGAATTGTTCTTTCCACCTGGTATGGAGTTGAAATTGAAGGAGATGGTTATCAAAAAATCGGAAATGGCACCTGGATTTGAAGGGAATGAAACTGCGGTTGAGAAGAGTAAATACGTAGCGAGACTTGGAGGTGGGAGAAGGGGAAATGCAACTCTCATGAAACTTTTAAAGCTCGGTGTGGTTGATATCACCGTATCGTACAGACTGAAAACACCCAAGATCAAGAAAGAAAAGGTGGTTTACTTGAATGCAGATATAGGCGAAATATTGAAGAATATGAAACCGAGCAGGAAGAGAACTGTACTCGAATATCTTTTGATGAACGATGGTGTCAGCGTAAAAAAACTGAGGAAAGATCTGAATTTGAAGGATTCAAGGGTTCTGAAAGATCTCGAGAAATTCGGATACATAAGAATGGTCGATGAGGATGAGAGGATGGAAGGATATTTCGAATCATTCCCGAAACCACTTTTGACATCCAGTCAGAGGAAGGTGGTTGATAGAATACTCAGTTCAAAGAACAGGAAACACCTCGTTTATGGAGTAACCGGATCGGGTAAAACGGAGATATATTTCAGAGTGATGGAAAAATTTTTACACGATGGAAAGAACGTCCTGTATCTCGTTCCGGAAATATCCCTCACACCGCAACTTCTGGCAAGGGTGAGAGATAGATTCAGAGGATACGAGGTGGGTGTCTATCACAGCGATCTGAAGAAATCCGAGAGATTCGGATTGTGGATGGATGTGGTAGAGAACAGGGTGAGGATAATAGTTGGGACGAGAAGCTCACTCTGGCTCCCCATAAGGAATCTCGGTTTGATAATAGTCGATGAGGAACAGGACGAGAGTTACTATCAGGGGGATATGGAACCGATATACGACGGGGTAAAAGTCGCGGAATGGAAGGCAGAGCTTTCCGATGGGGTCATCGTGTTCGGATCAGCCACACCAAGAGTGTCCGCTTTCTTCCTTGGAAAAATTGGAAAATACGATCTTCACGAGATTCATGAGAGGGTGATGGGAAAACTTCCGAAGATTGAAATCGTGGATCTGAGGTTGGAAGAAAAATACGGAAGTATATTTTCAAAGAAATTGGTCGATGCCATGGAGAAAAGTTTGAAGATCGGAGGACAAATCATTCTCTTTTCCAACCGTAAAGGATTCTTTCCATACGTTATGTGTGGAAACTGTGGATACATACATAGATGTCGGAACTGCGATGTCGCCATGACCTATCATTTCGAAACGAGGAGTCTGAGATGCCACTACTGTGGCAGGGAAGAATCGGTTCCTAAGAGTTGTCCAATCTGTGGTTCGAGGGAAATGGTGAGTAGGGGATTTGGAACGGAAAGGGTGGAGAGGGAGGTTCTCAGGATCTTTCCCGGCGTGAGGGTTCTCAGAATGGACAGGGACAGGATAAAGAATCTTTCAGATCTCACGACCGCGCTGGAGTTGATAAAGGATCAAAAGGTGGATGTCGTGGTGGGAACCAGGATGGTGACGAAGGGGCTCGATTTTCCAAATATCAGTTTGGTCGGTGTGTTGAATGTCGATCAACTGCTGAATTTTCCAGATTATAGAGCCTCGGAGAGGATATTCGAATTGCTCGCGCAGGTTGCGGGAAGAAGTGGTAGAGGAAGATTCGAAGGAACGGTCATACTTCAGACTCACAACCCAGATGCATTCCCAATAAAATTCGCTGTGAATCACGATTATCCTTCCTTCTATTACAGGGAGGTGAAAAACAGGGAGGAGTTGAATTATCCACCGTTCTCAGAACTTGTGAGGATAACTGTTTCGCATCCACAACCCGAGGATGCGAAAAGAATGGCGATGGATGTGAAACACTCACTCTTGGATGAGATTGGATCCGAGATACTTGGACCTGTTGAAGCGCTGATATTCAAATTGAGAGGAATCTACAGATACAGGATACTGATAAAGAGCATGAACTTGGCGAAGGATCTGGATGGGGTCAGAAATGTGGTGAACAGCATGAACCTTTGGAAGCACATAAAGGTGGAGGTTAATCCGCCTGTGTGATGACTGCTACTCGCAAAATTGGAGAGGAGGTAATGAAGATGGGAACCACGGTGATAATCGGTGGAGGAACAATGGGGATGAGAACAGCAGTTACACTCAGATCGTTGTTGAAAGATGAAAGGATCGTGATCATCGAAAAAACACCCATCGCTTCGTGGGCTGGTTGCCCGATACCGTATTATATTTCTGGAAGGTTACCGGAATCATCCGTCATTCTCGATTCCCCGGATGATATAAGAAAAAGGGGAATAGAGCTTTACGAGAATCATGAGGTTGTCGATATCGATCCCGATGGCATGAG
>QNAU01000124.1 GCA_003641545.1 Thermotoga sp. | reverse complement strand
CTGTAAATCAAATAAACGATCCCATTCACTTTAAAAGCAGCCGAATTGTAAACGAGCCTTTCCCACCTGACCTTTTCACCATTTTCGGATGTTATTTCCAGGTCTTTTCTGGCTGTAAACAACGGTTTCCTGAGGATTCTTCTAAGCTTTCCACAGGTGAAATTTGGACTTTTGAAACCACCGGTGAGTAGATTCCTGAATATCCATATGAACTTGGTCGATATCCTCTCCGGATTGTGAAGAATGTGGAATTTTTCCTGCTTTTTCAGGGTTTCTCTGCGTTTTTCTGAATCGTTGAGTAGCTGTCCGATCTTTTCAAACATGTCATCGTCATTCTCGTAAGTCACGATGCTATCACCGAAGACATCGAAATATCTGCTGTTTCTGGCAATTATCGGCGTTCCCCAACCAATTATCTGAAAAGCGGTGGAGGACAGAACTGCACCTTTGCCAAATTTCTTCTTTCCCTTGTCCAGAACAACTAAATCACTTGCCATGACATATTTTGCCCTGTTTTCCCAAGATGATATTTCGATTCTCACATCATCATAGGATTCCCCAAATTTTTCTTCAAGTGTTCTGGTGATCAGATTCTTCTGATCTTCGGTGTAAACCAAGCAAAGTAGGAAGGTATCATCATGTTCTTTTCTGTATTTCCCGAGAACCTCGAAAGGATCGATAAAATCGTATTCCCCGAACAACAACACGATTTTTTTATCCTTTGGAAGATCGAGTTCGGATCTGAGTTCGACTTTGTTCTTCACGATATTTGGTTTTGGAAAAGTTGGGAATTCCACAAAATACAATCTATCCCTTGGATAATGTTTGGCCATGAAATCCATCTGATACTCCAGAAAATTGATGATACAATCCCAATCAAACTTCCAGAAAATGCTACCATCTGGCTTGGGAAGATTATCATGGTTCACCAAAATCGTTTTCGCCTTTTTCTTTATCCTCGGGAAGATTTCCAACAGTTCCTCCATCGGAAGCATTCCAAGATCTTCAGCGACGAAGAGATTGTATCCCTCCTTCAACGCGTCGAATATGATCTCCGTGTTCAACGTTCGAAGTTCATCCTTTCTTTTTCCTTGGAGTGTGTAACATCTCTCGACGAATTCCTCATCTTCAACATTCAAATTGAAACCATGAGGTGTTTCTCTGTAATGGGTCAACACCTTCACTCTGTATCCCTTCTTCACCATCCAATCAACTATCGGTAGAGCATGTCTGAAGACCCCACCATCGGTGTTCCAAGAAGTCATGAAGATTATTCCCTCTATTTCAGAGAAGATTCCCATCACTCTACCTCCCCTTTCCACCGTGTTTTTTTAGAATCCTGAACAATGAAAAGATGAGCAAAAGGGTGGAAATGATCATGGATACAAATGCCACAAAAAATTCAAGGGTGTTCATTCCCAAAACGATCAACGAGTACAATCCCAACACTATGAAGAATATGGAGATGAAAAAAACGTAGAAATCTATGTACATCATCCCACACTCTCCAACTCCCATGCGGGTATTTCTTCGATCATGTGACAGGCAACCTTGTGTTTCCCATCCTTTTCAACATCGGTGAGTTCAGGTTTCTCCTCTTGGCATTTTTCACTTGCGAATGGACAGAAGAAAGCATATCTGCACCCTTTCATTTTCATTATTTCGCTTTCCCAGACCTCCTTTTGAATGTTGTATTTTGGGAGAAGTTCCCTCTTTTTCAAAGCGAGCCTTTTGTTTGCAACGGGGGATGCGAGGATCAGAGCCCGTGTATAAGGGTGAATCGGGTTATCCACGATGGCATCCGGAGGACCAATTTCCACTATCCTTCCTCTCAACATCACCGCTATTCTTCCACCACCGTGTGAAAAATATCTTGCAACACCTATGTCATGTGAAATCATTACTATGGTTATTCCGGTTTTCTCGTTGAGCTCAATCAAGAGTTTGACGATCGCTGCTCTGAAGGACATATCTATCATGCTGACTATCTCATCGGCGAGTATTATCTCCGGTTTTGGAATCATGGCACGTGCTATCGCCAATCTTTGAAGTCCTCCACCGGAGAGATGGCGGGGATACTTGTTGAAGAAAAATTCAGGTGGAACTATGCCGACCGATCTGAGAAGATCGGCGACCTTCTTCTCTATGGAATCAACCTCTCCTTCATATCTTTTCAGAGGATCGGCGAGAACACTGAAAATTGTGCGCGATGGATTTATCGATGCGTAGGGATTTTGGTGAATGTATTGAACCTTGGGTCTGAGTTCTTTGAACTTCTTAGTCTTCAACTTTGTAATCTCTCTTCCAAACCAAAATACAGATCCCTCACTTGGTTTATCCAATCCGGAGGCTATCCTTGCGAGGGTAGTTTTGCCCGATCCACTTTCACCTATTATCGATAACCTTTCACCCTTTTCTATGTCCAGATTTATATTTTCAAGCGCGTAGAAAGGTATAGATCTTCTCAAAAATTTCCTCTTCACGAAGATCTTGCTCACATTTTTCAACGACATCACAACATCGCTTCCATCACTTTTCATACAACCAACACCTCACATAATGATTTTCGGAGAGTTTGAAAAGAGGAGGAGTTTCCACGGAGCACTTATCCATTCTGAATGGGCACCTCGGGTGAAAGACACAACCATTTGGAGGATTGAGAAGACTGGGAGGTTCACCTGGTATCGGTTTTATCTTCTCAACATCTCCCACCACGGACATCAGTGATGCCACGAGAGCCTGCGTATATGGGTGCTTTGGATCACCTATTATATCCTCCGTTTTTCCCCTCTCCATGAGATTTCCACCGTATATAACTCCCATGTAATCTGATAACTCGGCGGCAACTGGAAGATCGTGAGTCACGAAGATCATGGTTATTTTGAGTTCACGATGAACTTCATCGAGAACCCTTATCAATCTCGCCTGTGTCAAAACATCGAGAGCGGATGTCGGTTCATCCAAGATCAAAACCTTCGGATCGAAGAGGAGTGATAGAGCTATCAGCGTTCTCTGCCTCATCCCACCAGATAACTCGTGAGGAAAGGATCTCAAGACCCTGTTTCCATCCAGTCCCATCATGTCCAACAACTTACTTGCCCTGTCCCACACTTTCTTTGTGGACCATTCAACTCCATGATCTACCACCGTATCCATGAAATGATCGAACACCCTCATCGTAGGGTTTAGAGCATTTTGAACCGCTTGTGGAACGAGAGCTATTTCACTCCATCTCAGTTTCCTCAATTCCTCTTCTTCAATTTCCATAATGTTCACGTAATTTCCATCTCTTCTGTAGAAAACATTTCCGCCGATTATTCGACCGTTAGGAGGCAGGGATCTCGTCATAGCCTCGAGTATGGTGGACTTCCCGGAAGCACTCTCACCGACTATCGCAGTTATACTTCCTTCCTCCATTTCAAGATTTATATCCACCGAAGCTTTTATACTTCCTTCCCTCACGAGATATATGGCGCTGAGATTCTCGATCTTGAGTATTTTGGAGTCACTCAAAATTTCGCCTCCATATTTCCATTGTCTTCATTCGTACGTTCTCAACTTTGGATTGAATATCTCCTCGACACCGTAGGATAAAAGTGTGCATCCCATCAACAGCAAAACTATGAAAAATATGATTGAGAGTGGATAATGTATGGCAAATGGAAGATATATGGATCCCGTCTGTGTAACCGCTATGTTCAACATCGCACCCCAATGGCAAGGATTGAATTTCAGAAGCCCGAGAAACATCAACCCCTGACTCGCTCCAACGGAGTATTTGATCATGTTCACAAACTGCATGAATATGTAAGGCATGAGATGTGGTGTTATCTCTTTGAATATTATGTGTGGTTTGGGCATTTCCAAAAGCTCGGCAGCTTCAACGAATTCCATCGATCTTATGGAATAAACCCTCGCCCTTATCATCTTTGCAGGTCCAGCCCACATCCATATGGACATGAGAAAGGCTGCAAAAACGACGTTGACATTCTTGAACATCGCTGCCATGAGGAGCATGGCTGGAAAAGACGGAACGGTCATGAACACATCTATTATTCCGTTCACGATCCTTCCAAAGATACCGCCGAGATATCCCGCGGTTATTCCTATGGATACAGCCATGAGAATGGCGAATATGCTCGGGAGAAAGGCGAGAACGAGGACACTCCATGTTCCGTGAACTATCTGTGCGAATATATCTATCCCAAAATAGTCAGTTCCAAGAATGTGTTCTCTGGATGGTGGTAGAAATCTTTTACTCACATCGCTCTCCATTTTAAGTGGAACAACGAGAGGTCCCAAAATGGCGAGGATGAAAAAACCAAGAAGTATCAGAAGACCCAAGAGTGATTTTCTGTTCATCATGATGGGTCTTACGTATGTTGCGTATATTTTCTTCAATCCCTTCATGGTTGATTTCATTTCCTCACCTCTCCCTCGCTCTTGGATCCACGAGAGGATAGATCAG
>QNAU01000123.1 GCA_003641545.1 Thermotoga sp. | reverse complement strand
GCGGAACACACTCTTGTCAAATTGACAAGCGGATGTCTTTGGATGTAAAATAAAAACAAAAGTTTGGCACATATATTTTATCCCCGAGATGTGGGAGAGATTCAGAGAAAACCACATCCATTTTTGGATGTGGTTTTTTTATTGGGGTGATGAAATTGAGGATAGCGGTGATAGGTGCGGGAATAGTTGGTTCTCTGATATCGAGGGAACTATCAAAATACGATCTCGAGCTCCATTTGATCGAGAAGAATCCGGATGTGGGTTGGGGAACGACGAAAGCCAATTCTGCGATAATCCACGCGGGTTATGATGACCCACCTGGAACCATGAGGGCAAGATTTTGTGTTCTCGGGAACGAGTTGTACGGTGAACTGAGTAGGGAACTGGATTTTGATTTCAGAAGAATCGGATCACACGTTGTCGCATTCACGGAAGAGGAGATGGAAATCCTTGAAGATTTGATGGACAGAGGCATGAAAAATGGTGTTCAGAATCTGAGGATACTGGATAGAGAAGAGCTTCTCTCAATGGAACCGAATCTGAATCCATCTGTCAAAGCCTCCCTTTGGGCTCCGAGTGCTGGGATAACTGAACCGTGGGAAGTTGCGATATCGGCGGTCGAGAACGCCATGGAAAATGGGTTGAACCTCCACCTCAACGAAAGGGTTCTTGAAATTTCCGTTGAGAGAGGTAAGGTGAGGAGAGTCAAAACGAACAAGGGAGAATACGATGTAGATATCGTGATAAACTGTGCGGGTGTCCATGCGGATGATATAGCAAAGATGGCAGGTGCGGAACCATTCGACATACTCCCGAGGAAGGGAGAATACATTCTCTTGGATGAAGATGCGCACGTGGTGAATTCGATCATATTTCCAACCCCCACGAAAAAATCCAAGGGAATTCTCATTCTTCCCACGATTGACGGTGGAACGCTTCTCGGACCGACTGCCGAGGATCTTCCAAAGAGCAAAAAGGACGATCTTGAGACCACGAAGGATGGGATCGAACGGATAAAAAGAGCCTGTTTGAAACTCGTTCCATCCTTGAATTTTTCGAGGGTTTTGAAAACATTCGCGGGTATGAGGGCGGAAACGAAGAAGATGGATTTCATAATTGGTAAAACGAAAGTATGGGGTTTCATAAATGTTGCGGGTATGAGATCACCGGGATTGACTGCCGCACCTGCCATCGCGAAATACGTCGTTGAGAAGATCATACAGGAGGATCTCGGAGTGGGTTTGGAAAGAAAAAAGAACTTCAAACCGTTTCGAAAGAGAATACCACATATAGAGAATTACGGTCTCGAAGAATGGGAAGAGGTGGTGAAGAAGGATCCCAGATTTGGAAAAATGGTGTGTTTCTGCAACAAAGTTTCCGAAGGTGAGATAGTCGAAGCCATAAAAAGGGGAGCGAGGACACTCGATGGGGTGAAATTCAGAACGAAAGCTGGGTTTGGGAAATGCCAAGGAGGATTCTGCACCTTGAGAATATTGGAGATCATGTCGAGGGAACTGGGAATACCAATCGAGGAGATCAAACTGAACAACGATGAAGCATCGATGATGAACGGGAAGGTGAGGGAATGAAGAAAGAAAAGGTGGATGTGCTCGTTGTAGGAGGAGGTGCCGGTGGGATAGCCGGGGCAATCTCAGCATCGAGATATGGAGTGAAGACCCTCCTCATCGAGAGGGAGGACAGAGTTGGAGGAGTTTTGAATCAGTGTATTCACAATGGATTCGGTGTTCTGGTATACGGTGAAGAGTTAACCGGTCCAGAATTTCTGTTCAAATTGCTCGAGGAATCCAAGGGAGATTTCGAGGTGAGGAGCGGTGAAACGGTTCTCAGGATCCTCAAGGATGAAAAAGTGGTTATAACGGTTTCGAAGAGAGGAATAACATGCTATGAAGTTGGAGCATTGGTTGTTGCAACGGGTGCGAGAGAAAGGCCCTTCAGCACGTTGATGATACCTGGACCACGGGTATCGGGGATATACACCGCGGGAGTCGTTCAGAAGATGGTGAACATATACAACAGATTACCCGGAAAGAAGGCGATGGTTCTTGGATCAGGGGATATAGGTTTGATAATGGCGAGACGCTTGAAACTTGAGGGAGTGGATGTCTTGGGGGTGATCGAAATAAAGGACGAGGTGGGGGGATCCCTGAGAAATTTTGTTCAATGCCTGCGCGATTTCGAGATACCACTTCTAACCAAGCACACGATCTCGAAGGTGCATGGAAATGGAAGGATAAAGGGTGTCACGGTTGTCGAGGTGGACGAGAATTTCAAGCCCATCGATGGATCTGGAAAGTTCTTCGAGATAGATACCTTAGTCGTTTCCGTAGGGTTGATCCCGCAGAATCAGATCTTGGAAGGTTTAGTCGAATTCGATCCGATCAATGGGGGACCGGTGGTGGATGATCTTCAGAGAACGAATATCGAGTGGATCTTCAGCGCGGGAAACAGCATCGCGATACATGACCTCGTGGATTTCGTGTATGAAGAAGGGGTCGTGGCGGGAAGGAACGCTGCTCGATTGGCTCTGGGTGAAAGACTTCCGAGGAGAAAATTGAAGCTTGTCAGAGGGAAGAACATCGGTGTCATGGTGCCGAATTACCTCACGGGTGATGAGAACAGGGTGAAGATGTACATGAGGGTCAGGAAAACCATGGAAGGTGGGGAATTGAGAGTTCAAGGAGGAAGAGTTAGAAAATACAATTTCAAGGTCAGACCTGGACAAATGTTGGATGTCGTTTTGGATGTTGGAAGGCTATCTTTTCCAACGGGTGAAAGAATTGAAAGCTGTGAGGTGGAATTCCATGAAGACCGAGCTTCGAGATGACGTGGTCGAAATGGATTTGATATGTGTCGTGTGTCCCATAGGATGTTCGATAAAGCTCAGAGCAAAGGACGGAAAGGTTGAGATTGTTGGGAACAGATGCCCGAAGGGTTATGAGTATGCCATGGATGAATACAGGGATCCAAAGAGGATTCTAACGACCAACGTTAGGGTTTTGAATGGAGATCATGAGCTTCTATCCGTCAAAACCGATTCTCCCATTCCGAAGAGACTGATCTGGGAGATGATGAGGATACTCAAGAACATTAGAATCGAGGCTCCCAAAGAGGTGGGAGAAATCATATTGGAGAACGTTCTCAACACCGGAGCAAACATTGTTTCCACCAGAAGGATAATGAGAAGAAAATCTTGAAGATGATATAACCTATGGGAGATTCCACGCCTTTCATCCCAGCATGGGATTCATATTCAGGTTATCCATCCATGTTCCGTATTTCCTGCCATCTTTGTGCTTCCTTGTGTTGTGGACATACTCAAACGATGGAAATATGAGTGGATATCATGGAAGCTGGGATCTGGATAGTAAGGCTCAAATAAAAGGTTTACGACCCTTTCAGATTAAATCAGGATCCCTTAGATGACAAGATATTGAGGGAAGAGGGACTGAGTGATGAAGAAGCGAGATACGTTGTTGAGAATGCAGGTGGTGTTCCATGGTTCATGGAGAGGATACTGGATAAGTTGAATATGATGAATGTAAAAGAAGCGGTGAATACTTTGTATCTCATCGTGAGAAATTCCATAGAAGAAAAACTCAGAACCTTGATGATAAAAGAAGGCAAGGAAAAGAAAAAAGTTGCGATGGAGGTTTTGAAAGAAGTTTTGGATAGAGGAAGAGTGGAAGAGGAAGAAGAGAAGATAAAGATGGTGAGAAAGCTGGTGGAACTTGAGATACTGTATTACGATCCCATAAATGGCAGGATAACACCGCACACTAAATTGCATGGGAAAGCGATAAGGAAGTTGTTGGAATCATCGGATGGTGTGTAATTTCATCCTTCATCTCAACATCATCACAACCTCGTGAATGGAATTCAGAACCGTGGAAATTACACATCAGTTTCTAAATGATTCTTGTGATGGAACACAGAGCAATTTTACAGCATTTTCCTGACGCAACCAACATATTTTCTTATTGGAAGAATTTCATCAAATTGAGTATAATGATTCCTGAGCAGATCACCTTCAGATACCAAAGGGAGGTTGAGTATTTTGGGAGAATCGGTGAGATGGTGGAGAATCCTTCCCATTTGTTTACTACCGATTCTCTTCATCTTTTTCATCGTTTCGTGTGGTTCGAATGAGACGAATTGGAATGGTGATCAAATCACCGTCATAGCTGAAAATGTTGACACATCCCCTCCAGCCGAGACGGTCAAGTTGGTTTTCATACACCACAGTTGTGGAAGAAACTGGCTCGTGGATGACAACGGTGAACTTGGAAAGAGGTTGAACGAGAATAATTATTACGTGACTGAATGTTATTACGGATGGGATGATCATCCATCGGAGGCACACTACGATGTCATGGGAGATCACACGAATACGAAGGATTGGCCCTACTGGTTCAACGATGTTGTCATGCCATCCGTGTATGCGAACGAGGAACATCCGAATT
>QNAU01000122.1 GCA_003641545.1 Thermotoga sp. | reverse complement strand
TCCCATAAACATACATTGTGATCACAGCGATACGATGGCTGAAAGGGATTCGGGATGGATACAACTGTTCGCGGAAAATGCACAGGAAGTTTACGACCTCATATTGATAGCAGCCAGATTATCTGAACACGATGATGTCAGGTTGCCGGTGATGGTGAACCAGGATGGATTCATAATTTCCCACGGTGTTGAGGTTGTTGAAATTTTGGATGATGAAATTGCAAAAAAATTCGTCGGTGAGCACAAGGCGATGTATCCGCTCTTGGATGTCGAGAATCCGGTGACATACGGTCCACTCGATCTGTACGATTACTATTTTGAGCACAAGAGACAGCAGATAGAAGCGATGAAGCATGTGAGGAAGGTTTTTGACGAAATTGTGAAGGAATATGAGGAGATATCTGGCAGGAGATACGATGTTGTCGAGCCATACAGATTGGATGATGCGGAGTGCGTCATGGTCGCACTCGGTTCATCGAACGGAACGATAAAATACGTTGTGGACAAGATGAGGGAAGAAGGACACAAAGTTGGCCTTCTGAAGGTGACGATGTTCAGACCCTTCCCGAAAGATAAGTTCCAAACACTTCTGAACGGAAGGAAAGCGGTCGTGGTTCTCGACAGGTCCGCATCTTTCGGAGCGGAGGCGCCTCTTTACTCCGAGATAAAATCCGCTCTCTACGAAGTTGCGGTCAGGCCGTTGATGGGATCATACGTTTACGGTCTCGGTGGAAGGGATCTAACGCCGGAGATGATCAGGAAAGCATTCGAAGATGCACTCACCGGTGATCTCATAGCGGACGAGGAAAGATACCTCGGACTGAGAGAATGAGGAGGTGTTGAGTATGCCGTTGAATCTCGTGAATTTCGCCAAGGTTCACAAGGAAGATCTGTTGACGAGTGGACATAGATTGTGTCCAGGCTGTGCTGCACCAATGATTGCGAAACTTGCTTTGTTCGTTGCGGAGAACCTCGGATACGATGTTGTGGTGGCGAATGCAACCGGATGTTTAGAAGTTTCAACCACCATATTTCCGTTCACCGCTTGGAAGGTTCCTTGGATTCACAATGCCTTCGAAAATGTGGCTGCGACAATAAGCGGGGTTGAAACCGCTTATAGGGTGCTCAGGAGGAAAGGAAGAATAAAGCCAGATAAGGAGATAAAATTCATCGCTTTCGCTGGGGATGGGGGAACCTACGATATAGGACTTCAATCTCTGTCCGGTGCGGTTGAAAGGGGACACGATTTTCTCTACATACTGTATGACAACGAAGGATATATGAACACGGGTAACCAAAGGTCGGGCTCGACACCTCCAGGATCTTACACCACGACGGCTCCCGTTGGAAAAAAGATACCGGGGAAACTTCAGTTGAAGAAGAACATCGTCGAGATAATGGCTGGGCATGAAAACATATATGCAGCAACCGCCGCCATAGGGGAATTCATGGATTACATGAACAAAGTTGAAAAGGCTCTGAAATTCAAAGGTCCATCCTTCATAGCAGTTTTATCTCCGTGTATCAGATTCTGGAGGATACCGGATGATTCCGCACTCGATATAACGAAGCTTGCAGTTGAAACCAAATATTGGCCCCTCTATGAAGTCGACAGAGGGGTTTACAGGATCACGAAGAAACCGAGACAGTTCAAACCGATAAAGGAGTTCATAGAAGCCCAGGGAAGGTTCAGAACCTTGTTGAAACATCCGATGGCGAGCGAGATAATAGATGAGCTTCAGGAATACGTTGATAGAAGATGGGAAAGACTCCTTATCCTCGAGGAAGCGACCAAGGATAAACCGATAACAAAATAAGGTGATCGAATATGGAAATGGAAGACTTTGAAAGGATCGTTGGAAGAACGGAAAAATGCTCGTTGAAGACCACCACAAGGATGGCATGGGGAAAGGGGGAGGATGTGGAAGACCTCCATGTCCTCTCCCCTTCGAGCATCTTGGAATTCATCCACATGTGCAGTTACAAGTTCCTCAAGAACAACGTAGGATATAACATGATACCGGTGATCCTCGACATCGACATGAGGTTCATATCTCCCACACCCGTTGGAATGATGGTAATCGTCGAAATAACCGTTGAAAAAGTCGAAAGGAATGTTATCACAATATCTTTCAAAGTCTTCGACGAGCTTGAGAAGGTCGCGGAAGGAAGGATGAGAAGCATCATAGTATCCAAGGGGTATCTGAGGCGTAGGATAGATGAGAAGACCTCGCAATTCGTATGAGATAGATGAGATAAGAAAACTCAAGCTCATAAGAAGCAGTGAGATGTTTTTGAGTGGATCATCACCATCTGGAAGCATCAGGGTTGCCTTCATCTATCCCAACTCTTACAGACTCATGTGTTCAAACCTTGGATACAACAGGATATATCAGATCATGTTGGAAAAAGGGTTGAATGTTCATAGGTTCTTCTACGATTCCAATTTTCGAAGATTTCGTTCTCTCGATTCATACACCCCTCTGGATGAATTCGAACTCCTATTTTTCTCCGTGTCATACGAATTGGATTGGTTCAACATCATCGATATTCTGATGAAGTTGAAAATACCGATTCTTGGAGATGAGAGAAGAAATCACCTCATCTTCGTGGGAGGTTCACTTCCAACGATCAATTCGGATCTTTTCCAACCCTTGGCTGATGTGATATTCCATGGGGAAGCCGAGGAAGAACTTCCGAAGGTTTTGGATGTCCTCAAAGAATCCATCGGTGTGGAGGAAAAGAAAGAGGGTATCATACTGAAGCTTGGAAAGATGAACCTGAGGACCGTATCTATACCTTCGCTCAATATAACCGCGATGGAGAGTGGAATATACAGAAATGTTCTGAACGATCCCGCTCATTCAATTTTCACATCAAGATTCTGCGAGTTCAAGAATAGATTCCTCGTGGAAACGGGGAGAGGATGCTTCAGGAAGTGTAAATTTTGCGTTATAAGTGGAAAATTCGGATTCTTCAGACCCGTCAGGGTGGAAGCTTTGAAAAGGGTTTTGGACACTATCCCAAAGGGGCTCAACGTTGGGTTGGTCGCTCCATCGGTGAACGATCATCCAAGGATTTCGGATATACTGGACATCTTGGAGAGGAGGAAGATAGGATTCTCCGTTTCATCCCTCAGGATCGATGGATTGAATGAAAAATTGCTTCTTGGACTTTTGAGAAGCGGGCAAAAAACGCTGACCGTTGCACCGGAAACTGGATCCGAAGAGTTGAGACACAGGATAGGGAAAGATATCTCCGACGAAGTGATTCACGAGAAATTGAAATTAGCCAACAGGGTTGGGTTCAGGAAATTGAAGATGTATTTCATGGTTGGACTTCCGGGGGAGAAACTCGAGGATGTGGAAGGGATTCCAAAGCTCGTGGGAAAAATAATGGATATCGGTTTCGATGAGGTCATAATCAGTTTGAATCCTTTCATACCGAAACCCGGGACAGATTTTGAGAATGAGAGGATGGAAGATGAGAAATCTTTGAGAGAGAAGATCACCATCCTGAGAAAGAATCTTTCCAAAATCTCGTCGAAACTCAGTGGCGAGAGTATCAGGGAATCAAAATTACAGCACATCCTCGATTTCATCACAAAGGATGATGTCCGCGGTTTTCTCGAGGAACTGGATAAAAAATTCAAGAATGAGACAACTCCAATGAGCATCAGGAGAAAATTTCTCGCACACGTGATGTAATTTTCCGAAAATCTCGTCATGGAACTATTGCTCCCTCGAGTTCCAAAAGCCATGTTTTCCATCTCAACCCGGCGGAGAATCCACCCAAACCTGTTTTTGCTATAACCCTGTGACATGGAACGATTATCGGTATTCGGTTCATTCTGAGCGCATTTCCAACTGCCTTAGCTGCTCTTTTATTTCCAACGAGTTCCGCTACCTGTGAGTATGTTCTCATGGAACCATAGGGTATCTTCATCGTTTCTTTCCATACCGCAATTTGAAATTTCGTTCCATTCAAAATCGGTTCAACGGTGAATTCTCTCAATTTCCCATCGATGTATCTTCTTATCTCCATGGAAGCGAGGGTTTCGTCGTATATCTCCACCTCGTTCCAGTCGATAGTTTGTTCCAGATCCTGTGGATTGAAGGAGATGCGTATCACCTTCAAACCGGTTGAATCGGTCAAAATCGCAATTTTTCCGAGCTCGGTCTCAACGTAGGATAGTTTCATCTTCATCATTCACCATCAAAACCTCCGTGCCAACATGGACAATATCAAACACGAGCTCAACAACTCGATTGAACAATCTTACACAGCCGTGGGATATTCTTCTCCCAATCTCCCATGGCTTCGTCGTTCCGTGAATTCCATATTGTGGGTTAGACAAACCTATCCACCTGCTTCCCAAACCGTTCAAAAGGGTGCCAGGTGGTATCACCACATCATTCCATACCAAAATTGGATTCATCTTTTTCTCCATTATCTCATATTTTCCAACTGGTGTTGATGATCCCCTTCCAACGGTTGCTGGATA